>JBHHYT010000165.1:0-1549 GCA_046757705.1 Thermodesulfobacteriota bacterium | reverse complement strand
CCGCCGCACTACACCCAGGGCAAGATAGAGGTCATCGACTTTATCGAGGACCAGGGGCTCGGGTACCCCGACGGCAACGTCGTCAAATATGTATGCCGTCATAGGCATAAAGGTACGCCGCTTGCAGACCTCAAGAAGGCCCGCTGGTACCTGGACAGGCTGATAAAGAGGGTGGAGGAGGCGTTTCATGAGTAGGCGGCTTCCCCTTTGCGCATGGTGCGGGGCGACGCTCAGGCGAAAGGCCAAGGTGACGATAGAGTGGCCGGATGAGGCAGGCCGCCCCTTTATGGGCTGGCACATCGGTTGCGAGTGGAAGGACCCATGCTTCAGACCGCTGCTCGACGGCGGCCCTTTCATTAACGCCATGATGGTCGTAAGGGCCCGGGGGACGGGGCGGGTGGCAATGAACAAGATAGATACGGAGGAGGTTAGCGAATGAAGCACTTCAACTCGGCCAATGTATGGGGGCGCATCCACTCCATGACGCGCAAGACGACCGAGAACGGCAAGCCTTACGTGGAGCTGGCCGTAAACTGCGAGAGCTCGGCATACGGCAACGTCCGGGCCTTCGGGTACCTCTGGGGAGAGGACGCCGTGGCCGCGTTTATGAAGGCATTTCGCCCGAAGGCGACAGTCCACCTTCGCGGGGCCTTCGCGCAGTACAAGGGGCGCCACGAGGCGATAAAGACGAGCTTTACCTTCTGGAAGGCCGCCCCGTGGGACCCGGCCACGGGCAAGCACAAGGCCCCGCGCGCGGCCTTCATACTCGTCGGCGAGTGCATGGCATACGAGGAGGGCGGGGACGACGGAAGGCTCGTTATGCGCCTTACCAAAGAGAACAAGGACGGCTCGGAGGCCGGGGAGGACGTCTTCGAGTTGGCCGTCTCCGCCGATGCGCTCCTTACCCTCGGTGGGCTGCCGGAGCCGGGGCGCACATACCAGGTCAAGGGCGCTCTCGCTCAGGAAGAGGACGAGTTCGGCGAGATGGTGAAGCTCTGCCGCCCTGTGGCCATGGCCATAGAGGAGCGGGCAACAGGCGAGGGGGTGCCGTTTTGAGGGAGGACTACTTCGATACTATCCTCGCGAAGGTGATGGCCCAGGGCGACAGGCTCGGGCTGACGGGCGACGATTACGCGGGGCTGATGGCGTGGGCGAAGGAGCATGAGCCGGGCCTGTACGCAGAGGAGGCGAAGTGGTTCGCGCAGATATCTTCGTACCAGGAGGAGCAGGCGGATAAACAGGGCGTGCTCGCGTGGGGCAAGGCGCTGATAAAGATTTTCGAGAAGTACGCAAAATGGAAGGAGAAGAAGGCCGCGGCCGCGGCCGTGAGGCCGCCGGAGCCGCCGAAACGCTACGAACCGAGGCAGGGGAGGCTGGGGCTGTGAGCGCGGGGATAGGCGTCTGCCCGGAGTGCGGGCGGATAGAGTTTCCGCAGTGCCGCCCGGCGCGCCCGTGCGAGGGGTGCTCTCCGGGGATGCGATGCGAATGGTGCGAGGAGGGGTTATGAGCAGTGACGGAAAGACGCAGGAGCTTTTAATCGACAACTTCG
>JBHHYT010000164.1:0-1653 GCA_046757705.1 Thermodesulfobacteriota bacterium | reverse complement strand
CGGCCATGACGCTTGTCATGGAACACTCCGCCATCGTGGCCCTGGGCTACTTCGGCACCTCCGAGCAGGTGGGGGTCTTTACCATCGCGGTCAAGCTCTCCTTGTTGACGTCTTTCATACTGGCCTCGATAAACTCTATCGTGGCGCCGAAATTCGCGGAGCTTTACTGGGGCGGCAAGCTGGAGGACCTTAGAAAGGTCATACGTTTCTCGTCGAAGACGATATTCTGGACCTCGGCCCCCGTGCTCCTGGTCCTGCTTGCCTTTCCGGTCTTTTTTATGGGCGTCTTCGGGGAGGGGTTCAGGTCGGGCTGGCTTGCCCTGATGGTCCTGAGCGTGGGGCAGTTTGTCAACTCCGCCTGCGGCAGCGTGGGGTACTTTCTGCTGATGACCAACGGGCAGCGCGCACTGATGAACATCATCTCAGCCGCCGCGCTGTTGAACATAGTCCTGTGCATATTGCTCGTGCCTGCCATAGGCATTGTCGGTGCGTCCGTGGCCAGCACCGCGACACTTATCTTCTGGAACATAACCGCGCTGATATACATAAGGCTCAAGTACGGCATAAGTACTTTTTATCTGCCCCTTTTCAGCCTCGTTTGACCGTGCCGCCCGTATTCTACCCCGGCCTCGGATACGCACACAGACATCGGTCTCAAGTACATGCATCGGGAGAACAGGCCTATTGAACAAGAGACTGCCTACATTCTTTATAGTGGGTGCGCAGAAGGCCGGCACCACGTCCATACACGACTGGCTCGTCCAGCAGCCTGACGTCTGCCTTCCCACCGTAAAGGAGACACATTTTTTCAGCCACGAACAGAGGTACGCGCTGGGCATGGACTGGTATATGCGCCAGTTCCCGGCCTGTGCGGCGGACGCCGTGGTGGGCGAGGTCGACCCCGAGTACATCTTCCATGACGCGGCCCCGGGGAGGATACGCCGGTGGATAGAGGCGCCGAGGCTCGTCTTTATCCTGAGGAACCCGCTCGACCGGGCGTACTCGCACTACCTCATGAGCGTGCGGCGCGGTTACGAGAAGCTCGGTTTCGAAGGGGCCTTGCTCGCCGAGAGCAAGAGGTTGAGCGCACGGGATAATGCCTTTGCCCTCGACCACCACAGTTATATGGCCAGGGGGTCTTACTCGGCGCAGATCGCCCGTTACAAAGAGGTCTTTCCCGGGGCGGACCACCTGGTCGTAAGGTTCGAGGAGATGGTAGGGAAAGAGACCGGGGACGCCGTATATGAACGTATCTGCGCGTTCATAGGCGTAAAGTCGTCTCCATCCATCGCCGACAGTAGCTCAAGGAGCAATGCCGCCAGCACGGCGAGGTCTTTTGTCCTGAGAGACCTCCTCTACCGGTCCTCGCTGCCTAAAAAGGTATTGAAGGCCCTTATCCCGTCGCATGACGTGAGGATGAGGCTGTGGATACTCGCCGACAGGATCAACAGGAAGCCTGTGGAAAAGGGGGACGGGCCTGGTGAGATTATCGTTCCGGCCTCCGTCCTCGCGGGGCTTGCCGACGAGGTGTCGAGGCTCGAGAGAGTGACCGGCATGGATTTTTCCGGTTGGATTAGGAACGCCGAGGACTCCGGCCGTTATATATTTAACGATGCGGGTCCCGGGGCGGGTCCCGGGGCGGGGGCCGGGGCG
>JBHHYT010000163.1:0-1727 GCA_046757705.1 Thermodesulfobacteriota bacterium | reverse complement strand
GAGGTGGAGGACAACCTCGCCAACAGGATAAGGGAGGACGCAGACGGCAACGCCTTCGTCCTGTACAGGGGGGCGGGCCGAGAGGTCGCCCTCACCCAGCAGGACATACGCGCGCTTCAGACGGCAAAGGCGGCGACGCGCGCCGGGGTGGACGTGCTTCTCAGGAAGGCGGGCCTCGGGGCCGGGGACGTAAAGAAGGTCTTTGTGGCCGGGGCCTTCGGCAGCCACCTCAAGACCGGGGCGCTCGCCGCCATAGGTCTGCTCGACCCGGCGTGGACGGGCAGCGTGGAGTTCGTGGGCGACGCGGCCCTGAACGGGGCCCTTCTCGCCCTCTCCGAGGAGAAGAAGGCGGAGGCCGGGGAGCTCGCGCAACGGTTCAGGTACGTCCCGCTCTCCGGGAGCGCCCACTTCGAAGACGAGTTCATCAGGAGGATGAATTTTTAGCGCGCCCGGGTCGGGGGGCGGGGGGGAACGGGGGCCGCGCAACAGGATATCAAAACAATGGACGAGGAGGTTTTTCAAAGATGATCGACTTGATTGAAGCGGGAGAGGCAGGGATATCATGAAGAAGGTAAACAGGGCCATAATAAGCGTTACGGACAAGACCGGCGTGGTGGAGTTCGCAAAGGGGCTCGCGGCGGCCGGCGTGGAGATAATATCTACCGGCGGAACGGCGGAGATGTTGAAGAACGCCGGGCTCACAGTGGTGCCTATATCGACGTACACGGGCTTCCCGGAGATGCTCGACGGCAGGCTCAAGACCCTGCACCCGACGATACACGGCGGCATACTCGGCATGAGGGACAACCCCAAGCACATGCAGGACATGGAGTCCCACGGGATACCGCCCATAGACATGGTGGTCGTCAACCTCTACGCCTTCGAGCAGACGGTGGCAAAGGGGTGCACGCTCGAAGAGGCCATCGAGAACATAGACATAGGTGGCCCGACCATGCTCAGGGCCGCGGCCAAGAACTACAACGACGTGGCCGTTGTCGTCGACCCGGCGGACTACGGGGAGATCATCGGGGAGATGAACAAGAAAAAGGGCATGCTCTCCCGCAAGAGCCGCTTTGCGCTTGCCAAGAAGGTCTTCCAGACCACCGCGCGCTACGACGCGGCCATATCCAACTACCTCGGCAGCGCCCCGGATATCCCGGAGCTGGAGGAACGCAAGGCCTTCCCCGAGACCTTCACCGAGCAGTTCGAGAAGGTCCAAGACCTGCGTTACGGCGAGAACCCCCACCAGAAGGCCGCCTTCTACAGGAGGAGGACGGACGGGCAGGCGGGGCTCGCGGACGCGAAGCAACTGCATGGCAAGGAGTTGTCCTACAACAACATACTCGACCTCAACGCCGCCGTGACGATAGCCGCGGAGTTCCACGAGCCGGCTGCCGTGATAATAAAGCACAACAACCCGTGCGGCACGGCGGTATCGAAGAGCGGCATACTCGACGCCTACGACAACGCCTACGCCTGCGACAGGACCTCGGCCTTCGGCAGCATCGTCGGGTTCAACAGGCCTGTCACCAGGGATGTCGCAAACGTGCTCTCCAAGATATTCCTCGAGGCCGTCATAGCGCCCGGCTACGAGGAGGGCGCGCTGGCCGTCTTCGCGGCGAAGAAAAACCTGCGTGTGATAGACTTCGGGGATATCACCCCTGAAAAGCTCCGCTTCGGCCAGGACGACTTCGACAGGAAGAGGGTCTGCGGCGGCATGCTCCTCC
>JBHHYT010000162.1:0-1869 GCA_046757705.1 Thermodesulfobacteriota bacterium | reverse complement strand
TGGCTTTACACCTTATTTACGCCGCCAACCTGTCCAGTTAACCGGGGCCACCTCTAAACACCGGGCCGGAGGCGTATGGCCCGGGTCAACGCAGGGTCATGTCCCTCGCGGCGAACATGACGATGTACCTCTCGGGGGTTGCCCTCCCCACCAGATACGGCACCGGCCCCCACTCGCTCGCGTAGAAGCCCGCCCCGGGCCCGAGGCTCATGGTCGTAAGCCAGCCGGGGGATGTGTCTAACCTCATATCCTCCGCCACTGATACGTCGGCGCCTGGTACCAGCCTCAGGTTGACGTTATTGAGCGGGAAGACCAGCACGTCCCCCCGGCGTATGGGGCTTGCCCCCCACTCGACGGGCCTTGCCCCGGCCTTCTCCATGTAGTACTGGAACCCCCAGTGCCCCTCGAACCAGATATTACCGCCCGCGCGAGCGTACCTGCCGGTTATGCGGCGGGCGGCGTCGCGTGCGGAGTTGGCCAGGCTCGCGTCCGCCCATACCACGGCCACCGTGACCAGAAGGCACGGGATAAGGGGTACAAAGGCCCTATGTAGCGCCCTCGACGCGCCCCCCCGCCTCTCCACGGAGCGCATAACGAGTATCCCTGCCGCCGGTACCATAGGCAGGACGGACCTGCCGTTTATAGTCCAGTTGAACTTGACCATGAAGGCAAAGGTGCCGAGGACCCACAGGGCGAGAAGCGCCGAGGCGGCGTCCCTGTTCCTCAAGGCGTCCCTGACCGCGACGACCATGACGGACGCGCCGGCCGCGGCGAAGACGGCGAACTCCACGACCAGCACCCACCTTACACCGCCCCCGGCCGAGACCGGGGCGGCCCCGATGGCCTTGAGGCGGGCAAGGACAAGCGCGCCGGCCGCTGTCGCTATCAAGCCCGCCGCCAGGGCCCGCTTCGACCAGAGGCTCGGCGCGTAGAAGAGCGCGGCTATGAAGCCACCGCCGGTAAAGGCGAGCCCCACGAGCGTATTCTCTACGATACCGGCCCCCCCGCCTCCCCTGACGCTCGTCGAATAGACTGTGGCCTCGAAGAGAAGCCCCCGGCCGTAGGCAACGGATGTGAACCACTGGTATCCGAGAAGCGCGGCCACGGGCACGAGGAGGCCGGGCAGCCACAGCCTTACGGGCTTTCTGTCGATGAGCGAGTACGCCGCAAGAAGCGGTATGAGGCTCATGCCGAAGTACTTCGTAAGCGCGCTCATGGCCACGAGCAGCCCGGCGATGAGGAGCGTTACAGGCTCTCCCCTGTCCAGGCCCCGCACCCAGAGCACCACGGCCCAGACGTAGAATGCGAGCATCAGTACATCGCACATGACCGTATTGGCCGAGACCATGAAGGCCGGGGAGAGCACGGCGGCCAGGGCCGCGGCAAGCGGCATGGATGTGAACCTCCTGCCCAGCGCGTAGGTGCCGAAAGAGACCGCGAGCGCGGGCAGGAGGAACGCGAGGTGCAGGGCCCGCTCGCCGAAGCCAACGGCCCACGCAGATGCCGCGAGGTAGTAGCTCGCAAGGGGCGGGTTCTTTATTATGCCGGGGGCGGCCCTCAGCACGCCGTCCCAGTTCCCGGAAAAACCGTAGACGTCGAACGGGCTGCGGTGTATCTGCTCGGCGGTCCATAGAAAGAGCGTGTCGTCTATGTTGAAGGCCTTGCCGGAGAACGGCAAGAGCACGGCCACGGTTACGACGGCGAGTATGACGGCGTCGAGCAGGGTATTGCCCGCGTTCCGGTGTTGGACGGCAAAGGGTTTCAGGGTCATGTTCATGTCGGGGATGGCGCTTTCCTTGGAAAAGGACCTGCGACGGATAAATTTATTTTATATCCCGGAGGGTCGTGCGGTGTCAAGGACGGAAGGCA
>JBHHYT010000161.1:0-1884 GCA_046757705.1 Thermodesulfobacteriota bacterium | reverse complement strand
GGCCGCGCACCCCTCCGGGGATATGACCGAATAGGTGGCGAACTCGAGCATAAGAACCCTGTCGGCGACACCGAGAGCGAGGGCTCCGCCGCTTCCGCCCTCCCCTATGACCGTAGAGATAACGGGCACCTGAAGGGTTGACATGCGCATCAGGTTGTCGGCTATGGCCTCGGCCTGGCCCCTCTGCTCGGCGCCGATGCCCGGGTACGCACCGGGCGTGTCTATGAATGTGAATACCGGCCTCTTGAAGCGCTCGGCAAGCTCCATGAGCCTCAGGGCCTTTCTGAAACCCTCGGGATGGGGCATGCCGAAGTTTCTCAATACCTTTTGCTTGGTATTGCGCCCCTTCTGCTGCCCTATCACCACCACCGGCTCCCCGTCAAACCTCGCGAGCCCCCCCACAACGGCGGGGTCGTCGCGGTAGCACCTGTCACCGTGAAGCTCACAGAAGCCCTCAAAGATATTCTCTATATAATCGAGCGTGTAGGGACGGTCGGGATGGCGGGCTACCTGGGTTATCTGCCAGGGGGTGAGTTTGGAATATATTTCCTTTAAGACCTTTTCCGCCTTCTTCTCGAGCTTGGCCAGCTCCCCGGCGGCGAGCCGGTCGGTCTCCGAGCCGAAGACCTTCATCTCCTCGATCTTCTTCTCTATCTTCTCAACAGGTTTTTCAAATTCGAGCCAGTGCATTTAAACGCCTTTCTCCGCTGTCAATAAAAAGGAGTTACACTACCTGTATTTCAACTTCGCCGAGGAGCCCCTTTATCTTGTCAAAGGTCTGTTGCCTCGCGTCGATCTTGAGCTCTCCGGGAAGGTTTATTACAACCTCCCTCGTGTCCGGGTAGAGCAGATGTATAAAGACGTTGGAACGGCCGGGGTTTGAACTTAAAAGGTCCTTAAGCTCAAGGAGCTTTCCAGTGTCGAACCCAGATGTGTCGAGCATGATATGGGTGTTCCTGACAGGCAGTTTTTTATCCATACTCTTCGCGTCCTCTATTAAAGCGACGCTGGACGCCAGTATCTTCACCTCTTCGCCGTCTTTATCGAGCTTGCCCGTGACAAAGAGCGGCCTGCCCGAAGAGATGGTATCCATGGAGGCCCTGTAGACTTCGGGAAAGAGTATAACCTCCACGCCGGCGGAAAGGTCCTCAAGCCTCATGAAGGCCATGCGCTGGCCCCTTTTTGTGGTTATCTCCTTTGTGCCCGACGGTACGCCGCCCACGGTGACTACGGCCTCATCCGTCTTCTTTCTCAGCTCGTCGATTCCGCACGTTGAGTATAACCTCATCTCCGCCTCGAACTCCTTCAGGGGGTTGGAGGAGAAGTAAAAGCCGAGCGTCTCTTTTTCAAAAACGAGGAGCTCCTTGTCAGAGAGCGGCGCGGGCCCCGCGGCCTCTCTGTTGGCGGGGGCCGGCGCGGCGTGGCCGTGGCCGAGGAGGTCGAAGATGCTCTTCTGCCCTATATCGCGGTCTCTCTGAACGCCGTGCGCCGTCTCGACCATCGTATCGAGCGAGGAGAGGAGAGAGCCCCTGCCCGTACCGGTGAAATCAAAGGCGCCGCATTTTATGAGGCTCTCAATGACCTTCTTGTTAACCTTCCTTGTGTCCACCTTGCTCAGGAAATCTATTATGGAACTAAAGCGGCCGCCTTCCCTTGTTGATACAATCTCGTCTATGGCCGAAGACCCCACGTTCTTGACGGCGCACAGACCGAACCTTATCGCGGACCGTGAGACGGAAAACTCTTTCATGCTCTCGTTCAGGTCGGCGGCAGGACCTCTATCCCCAGGTCCCTGCACTCGTTGATATATTTCACCACCTGGTCGGTGTTGCCCATATCGGAGCTTAAAAGCGCGGCCATGTACTCCACGGTGTAATGGGTCTT
>JBHHYT010000160.1:0-1948 GCA_046757705.1 Thermodesulfobacteriota bacterium | reverse complement strand
GGTTGTAACTGATGAGGCCGTCGGCATAGAGGTCGTCGTTGACCTGGGCGATGAGGTTGGCGTCAAAGGCGTCGCCGAAGCCGCCCACGGGACGGAAGAACGCCCAGAGGGCGGTGATACGGCGGCGCAGTTTGCCGGGGTCCATGGTGGGAGAGAATTCCTCGCCATAAAGCCAGCGCTTGTACGCGCCCACGCGCTCGACGACCTGGAGTGAATAGGTGGAGCTAATCTTGTTGTCGCCCTGGGCGCCCATGTCCAGGGCAAAGGCCACGGTGCCGGAGCTTTCATACCGGCCGCCGGGCTCGGGCGCCACGGGCGTAAGAAGCATCCGCGCCCCGGCCTTCTGCATGGCGCGCAGGTGGACGGACCAGAAGAAGTTACGGGACTCGACGTATTTGACGAGGGCGATGCGGAGCCATTGGTCATCGGTGAGGTTTGAGCGGAGGAGGTCCACAAAGGCCTCGTCGATGACGCCGAGGGCTAACGCGTCGTAGATATCTATCTTCATGGTGGACCGGAAATTAGGGTCGCTTTCGATATTGTAGAGGTTCTCCTTGCCCTGTATAACGCCGGTGAGCCTTATGCGCGTGGGCAGGCCGTTACGGTTTTTCGCCATGCCCCTTGGAAGGATCCTGTCCTTCCATGTATCCATGTCAAGGTCGTCGAACTCCTCGCCCCGGAGTATGGTGGCGTTTACACCGTCGAGGCTCGCGTTCTGGCCGAAATATTCGGCGTTGGAACCGTTCTGGAATGTAAAGCCCGTGGTGCGGAGCTGTCTGCGGCCGAGGCGGGTCTCAATGTAGGCGGAAAGGATGGGAGAGGCGAGGATGGCGTCTATCTGGTATTTGAGAGAGGTCGCGCCCTGGTGCTCGGCCGGGGCGAAGAGGCGGTAGTCCTCCCAGGGGTTGCAGGCGCAGGCCTTGAGGCCGTGCATCTCCACGCCGAAAGTCTTTCCCGTCCGGGGAGGGGCAACCGTGGAGGTCATGGGCCAGCGGTCCATCTGTTCCATCCACATGGCCTGGTTGGGGCGCAGATCCACGTTGCAGACGTTCTTGCACCAGAGGGCGTTATTGTCTTTATATCTCTGTATCTCTTTTTCAGCGGCTATGCTGACTTCAATGCGCACCATAAAAAAAACTACCAGCAAAAGGGTTGCGAGCTGTTTCATTCATGCCCCTCGCGCTTACCCTGCTCGGCCTCGAAGCCCTTGAGGGTCTCGTCCTTGTCGCGGAGCTCTTTCGCCCCGGCGAGGGAGTCTATAAACTTATTGACGGACGATTGGATGTCGCGGCTTACCTCCTCGGCGTTCTTGCCGGAGCCCGCGGCCATGCCGGCGAGGAACCCGGCGACCTGCTCCTTCGCCTCCTTGCTCTTCGGCGTCATCGTCCAGTCGGTGAGGGTGAAACCCATGACCTGCATTATCTCGATACAGCGCTTTATGAGCGGATGGGCATAAATCTTCTCGACGACGAAGGGTGCGCCGTTTTCGTCCCTGTGGACGTCGCCGTTCTTGTCGTGGTGGAGCACCTTCTCTATGACCTCAACGCCGCGGTCGAATATTTTCTTGTATGAATTGTCGAGGACCTGCTGCATCCGGGCGGCGTTGTTGGCGGCCACGAGCCTCATCATCTCCGGGTCTCCCGAAAGGAAAGACGAGGCATACTTGAGGGCCACCTCGCTTTTGCGGTGGCAATAGACGGGAACACAGGTGCCGCGCTTTTCTGCGACATTGCGCTCGCACTCGTCGAGGTCGTGACACCCGTCGCACTCGGCGTATTTGCCGGGCTTGGCGGGGGGCAGGGGTATCTTGCCCCGGTGAAAAGGACGCATGAGGGCGGAGCCCGTGGTAAAACCGTTAAGGCGGTTCTTCTTTCTGCCGGCCTCGCTTACGGCCGCGCCCTTGGCGGTGCCGATGGTCTTGTGGAGGTTGCGCATCCAGTAGGCCTCG
>JBHHYT010000159.1:0-1984 GCA_046757705.1 Thermodesulfobacteriota bacterium | reverse complement strand
AAGCAGTTCGGCTACGACCTCTTCCACGAGGCGCCGAGCACCTTCGCCCCGGTCGACAACATACCCGTAGGCCCCGGTTACCTGCTCGGCCCCGGCGACGAATTGCGCATAAGCCTGTGGGGCAAGCTGAACGCGGAGCTTACCGCACAGGTCGACAGGGAGGGCAATGTCCGCTTCCCGCAGATGGGCGTGCTCCACCTCTCCGGGCTTACCTTCGCCGAGGCGAAGGAGTACCTTGAAAGGGAGCTTTCACGGTACTACCTGCCCACAGAGGTCAGGATGAACGTGAGCATGGGCTCTCTGCGCTCCATAAGGGTCTTTGTCGTCGGCAAGGCGTTCAGGCCCGGCAGCTACACCGTCTCGTCGCTCTCCACCCTCGTAAACGCGCTCTTCCTCGCCGGGGGCCCCTCCAAGGTCGGCACCATGAGGGACATCCAGGTCAAGAGGAACGGCAAGGTCGTGACCCGCTTCGACTTCTACGACTTCCTCCTCAACGGCGACAAGACAAAAGACGTGAGACTGATGCCCGAGGACGTTATATTCATACCTCCCGCGGGGCCGCTGGCGGCCATATACGGCAACGTGCGCGTGCCGGCCATATACGAATTGAAGGGAGAGGTCACTGTCAGCGGGCTTATAGACATGGCCGGCGGGCTCAACGACATCGCCTTCAAGGGCAGGGTGCAGATAGAGCGCATCGTGGACAACAACCTTACCACTGTGCTGGAGAGCGGCATCGAGGAATTGAGCGGCGGGGCCGCCGTACACCCCGGAGATGTCGTAAGGATATTCCCCGTGATGCAGGACTCCCGCGTCATCAGGCTCTCCGGGGCGGTGCACAGGGAGGGGGAGTACGGCGTAGGGGACGGCCTGACCGTAAGCGGGCTTATAGCCATGGCTGGCGGGGTAAGGTACTTCGCCTACCTCGACGACGCCGAGCTTACGAGGGTCACGGCCACGCAGCAGGGCCCGAAGACGGAGAAGATTCACATAGACCTCGGCCGCGCGCTCGAAGGCGACCCGGCAAACGACATACCGCTTAAGCAGGACGACTACCTGTTCGTCAGAGAGGTCCCCGAGTGGGACCTCTACAAGACGGTAGAGGTCTCCGGTGAGGTCAGGTTCCCGGGCACGTATACGATAGTGAAGGGCGAGACGATAAGCGCGCTCATAGAGCGGGCCGGCGGCTTTACGGACAAGGCCTACCTGAAGGGCGCGGTCTTTACCCGTCCGTCGGTAAGGAAGCTTCAACAGAAGAGGCTCGACGAGGCGATAGACAGGCTCGAGCAGCAGCTTCTGGCCTCATCCGCCATGACCATCGAGGCGGCCCTGAGCCCCGAGGCCGCCGCGCAGCAGGAGACGGCCACGCACCAGAGGATGGCGCTGATACGCCGGATGAGGGAGGCAAAGGCGCTGGGCAGAATAGGCGTGCGTTTGACAGGCCTCGAGGAATTCAAGGGCTCCGCCTCGGACCTCGCGCTCGACGAGGGCGACAGGCTGGTTATCCCGGAGAGGCCGTCGCAGGTGCAGGTCATGGGCTCGGTCTACAACCCATCGGCCTTCGTCTATCAACCCGGGGCAACGGTCTCCGGATACGTGAGGAAGGCCGGAGGCGTTACCGGGGATGCAGACGACGCAGAGATGTACGTCCTGAAGATAGACGGCACCGCCGTAAGCAAGAGGCAAGGCGGCTTTTTCGGTGTAAGGTGGGACACGGAGGAGAACGAGTGGCGCAGCGGCAGCTTCAACTCCATCAGGCTCGACCCCGGGGACACGGTCGTCGTGCCCGAGAAGATAGAGCGGGTGCTGTGGATGAGGGAGGTAAAGGACGTAACGCAGATACTCTACCAGATAGCGGTCACCGCGGGAGTCCTGATTGTGGCCTTTTAGGGGAAGGCGAATACGGCTGCCATGCGTCCTCGCGGGCCTCTTTTGTTTCATCTTTTGTTTCAACGTCTGTGTCTTTCACTTTACTTTTTCACTT
>JBHHYT010000158.1:0-2173 GCA_046757705.1 Thermodesulfobacteriota bacterium | reverse complement strand
GCAGGCCGGGCAGGCCGGGCAGGCCGGGCAGGCCGCGAGCAAGCCCGTTCAGATGCCGCCAGCAGCCCTTATCAACACCGGGCAGGTGTCTAACGAGCCCGCTCCCGTAGAGGCGCGGCCCCTTACCGGTCCCGAGCGTGCGGAGGTCTTCGGAAAGGTATCGGCGGGCGTAAGGATGAGCGTCGCCAGAGATGGCGGCGAGGTGAGATTGAACCTCAGGCCAGAGCACCTCGGCAGACTGGATATAAGGCTCAAGATCGACGAGAAGCTCGTAAAGGCCCGCATTCAGGTCGAGAGTGCCGCGGTAAAACACGTCCTCGACTCCGACTCCGGCGCCCTTAAGGAGATATTCGCGAAGAGCGGGCTCGTTCTCGACAGATACTCGGTTGAGGTCGCCCCGAAGGCGTTCTCCGCCGCAGGCAACGGGTACGGGGGCGGGGGCCTCTCGGACTTCTCGAACCCCGCCGGTTTCTCCGGGGACGGCGGCAACAGGGGCGCCTACGGAAAAGGCTTCGGTATGGGCCCGGACAACGGCAATGAGACTACGGCCACCGGCACGGACGGCGGCAACTACCGCCGCACAGGCGTGGACCTTTTCGCTTAGCGCAATACAAGAAGGAGGCAAAGGATGCAGGTAAACGGTGTGGACAACATGAGCTTCGGCGCGGACCCTCTGGGCAAAGCCGCCGCAAAGGCGCAGGACGCTATGGGCAAGGACGCCTTTTTGAAGCTCCTCGTCACCCAGCTTCAGAACCAGGACCCCTTGAACCCGGCGGACAACACGGAGTTTGTCGCGCAGCTCGCGCAGTTCAGCTCGCTCGAGGGCATAACAAACCTAAATACCTCGATGGCGGACGTCGCCAGTTCGGTATCCGCCATGCAGGACATCAGCTCTGCGTCGCTCGTCGGCAGGTACGCGAGGACGGAGGGCGACCTCTTCGAGCTCGCGCAGGGGAGCAGCGCGGAGTTCGGCTACACGCTCGACGGCCCGGCGGCGAGCGTGAAGGTGGCGATAGCGGACTCGCGCGGCAGGGTGGTAAGGGTGCTCGACATGGGCGCACAGGACGGCTCGGACCACGCGGTCTCATGGGACGGTAACGACCAGAACGGTACACGGCTCGACCCCGGCACATACGGCTTCAAGGTAACGGCCGTAGACCCCGCCAACAGGACGGTGCTCGCGTCGCCCTACACGGCCGGGGTCATATCGAGCATAAGCTTCAAGGACGGAAGGGCGGCCCTGAAGGTCGACGGGCGTGAGGTATCCAGGGACAGCATACAGGAAATATACTAACCGCAGCTTATAAAAAGGAGGAACAATATCATGCAGTCATCACTCTACACGGGCATCAGCGGCGTAAACGCGAACATGGCGAACCTCTCTGTAATAAGCAACAACATAGCGAACGTGAACACGGTGGGCTTCAAGGGGAGCAGGGCCACCTTCTCCGACGTACTCAGCCAGACCCTGACCGGCGGCACCAGCCAGGTCGGCCTCGGAGTGGAGATGAGCAGCATCGAGAAGATGTTCAGCCAGGGCACGTTCGAGAACACCTCCAATTCGCTCGACCTCGCCATAAGCGGCAACGGCTTTTATATGGTGGCCGACCCGACGCTCGCCTCGACCTACTACACGCGCGCCGGGCAGTTCCATACGGACAAGGAAGGCTACGTCGTAAACCCCGACGGACTGAGGCTTCAGGGGTATACGGCCAACACGGCGGGCGCGCTCCAGAACACGGTCCAGGACCTGCGCCTCTCTACCCAGACGATCACGCCCAACCCCACTTCGGCCATTACGCTGGAGGCCAACCTCGACTCGAACGCGTCGATCTCCGGCTTCGTCGTAACCGCGGGCACGAACGACAGCATCAGGTTCAGCGTCGACGGCGGCGCCACCTACCTTACGGCGAACCTCGTGACCGACGGCGGCCTTGCCTCCGGTGCCTCCACCAACGGGAGCGCGGTAGGCGCCGCGATAAAGGCGGCGCTCGAGGCGGCCAACGGCAATGGCGATACGTACACCGTCAACTACGACGACCAGACCGGGCTCTTCAGCATCACCAATGATACCGGCAACGCGGGCACGCTGGTGCTCGACTGGTCGAGCGCGCTTTCGACCTCGTCCACGTTGCTGGGCTTTAACGCCGTCTCGTCCGGCCCCATGGCCGCG
>JBHHYT010000157.1:0-2178 GCA_046757705.1 Thermodesulfobacteriota bacterium | reverse complement strand
CACCATGCGCTTCACCGCGTGGGCCTGCTGCTGGTGGACCACCCGGTGCTCGATGGAGTAGGGGTTGTTGTTGTAGAGGGCGGTGTAGACCGCGCGCTTGACAAGGTCCCGGTCGTCGGGGTGCACCGAGGCCATGAAGGCCTCGTAGGTGGCCCCGAACTCGTGGGTCTTGAGGCCGAAGATGTGGTATATCTCGTCGGACCACCAGAGCTTGTTCTCCGGTATCTTCCACTCCCAGCTCCCTATGTGGGCCACCTTCTGGGCGGTGTTCAGGCGCTCCTCGGTCTCCCTGAGTATCACGGCCTCGCGCTTGCGCTCCGTTATGTCGGTCGAGAAGCCGCAGACGGCGTAGAGCTCTCCCGCGGAGTCGAAGAGCGGGAACTTCATGGATATGTAGGTGCGCACCTCCCCCTTCGCCAGCATCTCCTCCTCGAACTCCACGGGGGCCTTCAAGTCGAGCACCTTGCGGTCGTTCTCCCTTACGGCGTCGGCCATCTCAGTCGGGAAGAGGTCGTAGTCGGTCTTTCCGACGAACTCTGCGGCCGTTACGTTGAAGATTGTTTCGAACCGGTGGTTTATGAAGGTATAGCGCCCCTGCGCGTCCTTGAGATAGACGACGGCGGCGGAGTTGTCGAGGATGGATTTGAGCCGCTTGTTGCTATCCTCGAGTGCGAGCTTCCTCTCCTTGATATCCTGCGCCATGGAGTTGAAGGTCCCGGCGAGCACGCCTATCTCGTCGCGGGTCTTTACGGGGATGGTTATGTCGTAATCTCCCTTCGAGATGGCCTCGGCCGCCGAGGAGAGCCTCTGGAGCTGGAGGACGATGGACCTGAAGAAGGTGAAGAGAAGGATGATGAGCCCGCCGACGATTATGCCTGTTATGACGGCCTGCCTGCGCAGCTCGTACGCGGGGGCGAGCGCCTCCGCGGCCTCGAACTCCACGAGCAGCGTCCAGTTGAGCGAGGGTATGCACATGGAGGCGCCCACGACCTCCACACCCCGGTAGTCGGTGTAGAAGCCGGAGATCTCCGTGCCCTTGTCGAGGCACGTGGCCACGGGTTCAGTCATCGCGTTCCGGACCGGCGCGGAGCCATTTTTGATATTCGAACCCGCGACGATGGCGCCTTCTCCGTTTACGAGGTACAGCTTCATGGTCTTGCGCTTGCCCTTGCTCCATGAGACCGCGCCGAGCTTTCTGTGGAACTCGCCGCTGAGCACGTCGTTCAGCTCGGTGAGGAGTATATGGGTGGAGAGCACGCCGAGCACCCTGCCGCTCTCGTTGCGCACCGGCGCGGAGAGGAAGAGCTGCGCCCTGCCCCGCGTATCGGCCGCCTCGCCGTACGAAGACTTCTCCTTTCCGCTCAGGAAATATTGTTCGGCCGAGAGGTCCCTGCCCGCGGCATTGCCGTCGGTGGATGCGATAACGGTGCCGTCCAGGTCCATGACGTTGATGGTCTCTATGTGCTTGTCGAGAGGGAGCTTCGTCTCCCGCAGGTGTGACTCGAGCGCGGCCCGGCCCTTGTCGAACCCGGCGCCCCGGGCCCCGTTGCCCCGCGCCTCGAGCGCGCGTATGATGAACCCGTCGCTCGAGAAGTCCTCGGCCCTGCGTTGGGACATTTCGATGAACTGGTAGACCTGTCCCTCGACCGCCTCGGAGACGACGGTGATGTCGCCGAGCATGTAGCGCTTGAGCAGCTCCTTGTTCTTGTGGTAGCCGTACGCGAAGGTGATGACTACCGGCAGAAGGATGACGGCAAGCGCCAGCACGGCCTTTTGGGAAAGAGAGAAGATACGCCTTTGCACCTTTGGCTCCGGTGTTGTTTATATGGGTTGGCTTAAAAGATTCGTTCCGCAGTCAGAGTGGAAAATCCATGGGGGGGGTTTTGCGGGGTGCACGCTCGCCGATGGGCAACCGTTGGTTTAAAGGAAAAGGACCGAGTCCATTCCGTAAAGCTCACAGGCTTTAGACCATACTATACCCCTGTTTTCACGGGAAATCAATTTTTTCGCCGCACCGTCCCCTGATTTGTTTATCGGTATCTTTCGGGGATTTTTGAGTTTTTTTCGCGGAAATGGGAGCCCATGGCCTTGAGTTGTGGAACCCCGGGGCCTTCAGCGTACGGAAAATGACTACACCGGTCTAAAGCCCGGAGTTTCCGCGCTTCCCCTCCCTCGATG
>JBHHYT010000156.1:0-2218 GCA_046757705.1 Thermodesulfobacteriota bacterium | reverse complement strand
AGAAAGGACAAGTCATCTTCGGACCCCTTCGACACCCTCTCCGGGAGGGAGCGGTAGATACTGCGGCACATAGTCGACGGCCTTACCAGCAGGGAGATCGCCGGAAAGCTCTTCATCTCCGTCTCCACCGTAAAAAGCCACCGCAACAAGATAACGAAAAAGCTCGACGTCAACGACATGGCGAGCCTGGTCAAGATAGCCATCCGCAAGGGCATCGTGGCGTAAGCCACGCACTCTCCGCCCACTGAAAAGCCAGTAAACCCCCGAAAAGACTGTAAATTCCGCTAAGACCGGCGGCGGACTCGTGCGTGCGCCAACCCCTGGACTACGCCTGAAATCAACCCTTCGGACACCCTGAAATCAGCCCTTGTCCCTATCCAGCCCGCCGTAAGGCGCACCGATATGAATCCTAAAGGACGTCACAGAAGGCTTCGCAAGAGGCTGGCGGCCTTACTCCAACAGGGAAGAACGGGATGAGCAGAATGGTACTGATAGTCGACCACGACGCATCGGTCAGGACAAAGGTCAAATGCGCGCTCGCGCTCGAGCAGTGCTCGGTGGTAGAGGCGGGTGACAGCATAGAGGCCTTCGAGAGGTTCAACAGCGGGCTTCAGCCCGAGCTTATTATCGCCGGTATCAGCATGATAAGGGAGGACTGCATGAACCTTATCAGGGCTGTAAGGGGGATATCGGCTTACAGGCAGGTCCCGATCCTTATAATGGACGCGGACGCATCTGAGGAAAGCCAGATGGACTGGAAAGAGGCGGGCGCCACATGTTGCATCCCCAAGCCTTTTACGACAGGCAAGCTGCTGGAAACCGTTAGGCTGTTGATGTTCTAACGCCGTCAAAGGAGAGAAGACATGAACTTGCATTCACTAAAGACAAGGTTTATAGGGAGTTATCTCATACTCCTGGCCCTGTTCGTCATCCAGGTCCCCATCATATACCTCCTCGTAGGGGGGATGGGAGAGAAGTACCCCCAGGTCGATAAGTCCGGCGCGCTCAGGAAGAGGGCGGTCGAGATGACGGAGGTCCTGAACAGGCACATAATGACCGGGGACGAGAGGCTGGAGAAGGTATTCCAGGACCGCAAAAAGGAGTACGGGGAGGCGATAGATAACCTGAGGAATGGTACCGAGGAGGTGGCGGCCATAAAAGACCAGGCCGTGCTCGCCAAGCTCTCCGCGCTCGAACAGAAGTGGTTCTCGATGCGTACCTTGCTCGATAAGGCGATGGAGAGCGGGGATGCCCTCAGGGAGAGCAAGATAGAAATAGAGGCCGGCACCTCCCCGATGGTCGGCAAACTGAACGCCCTGCTGGCCGAGCTCGGCGGCAGGTTCACCAACGCCGCCGGTCTACAGAGGATGAGGACGGTAAAGCTCAGCTACCTCTTCGAGCGCTACATCACCTCTTTCGATGACAGGGCGCAGGTGCGCGCCGAGATAGACAGGACGGTCTCGGAGTTCGACGCCGCATTGAGGAAGCTCGGCACGGGTGTGAGGGGCGCGAAGGCCACAGCCGCCTTCGGTGCCGTCGAGGAAGCCTGGAACGCAAGGAAAGAGCAGGTCCTGGGCGGCGTAAAGGCGAGCGATGAGTACCAGTCCAGGCTTACGGCCCTCATAGACGTCAACACGCCCGAGATAGTCGGCGCTGCCGCCGAGGTCACTCACCTGCTCGCGGCCAACGCCAGGGGCGACGCGTTCAGGGCCATCGTCATCATGGCCGTCTCGGTGCTCGTCTCCGCGGTGCTCGCGATATTCTTCATGTTCCTCGCGAACTCTCAGCTCATAAGGCCGATTACGAGGGTCAAGGAGACGGTCGAGGCCTTCGCGCGGGGCGACCTTACTAAGAGGGCGGGTATCAGGATACGCTTCCTCGGAAGGGAGCTCGACGACGAGGTCGTGGGCCTCGGCAGGAGCGTGGACGCGATGGCCTCTCAGATGTCGGACGTCATAGGCAGGATAACCGATTCGTCGAGCCTCCTCGCCTCCGCCTCCGAGCAGCTATCGGCCTCGTCCACGCAGATAGCCGGTGGGGCGGACAGGCAGTCCTCGCAGACCGTACAGGTGGCCACCTCGATGGAGGAGATGAACGCCACGGTCATAGAGGTCGCCCGGAACTCGCAGCAGGCCTCCGAATCCGCCAGGGAGGCGCAGACCGTCGCGGGCAAGGGCGGCGAGGTCGTCACCCAGGCGATAACCGCCATGCAGGAGGT
>JBHHYT010000155.1:0-2276 GCA_046757705.1 Thermodesulfobacteriota bacterium | reverse complement strand
GTCTGCTGCGGGGTGGAGCAGTCCGGTAGCTCGTCGGGCTCATAACCCGAAGGTCACAGGTTCGAATCCTGTCCCCGCTACCAAACTGGGGCCGCATTATCTGTAAGACAGGTAACGCGGCTTTTTTTGCCGCTACAGGGAGTGAGCTCATGTACGGCCGCGCCTCTCTCTTGTACGCACCGAACAAATGACCGGACTATCTGCGCCATCTGATGGGGGGCCTGCCGCTCCCCATAGGCTCTTTTGTCCGGCCCCGCCGCCGACTCGACGCCTTGTCCTGCGTTCCGATCATATAGCGCCGTGTAACTATCCAGGGGTATACCCCCTTTGCCAGGCCGGTGCCCAAATTGCACATGATATACTGGTTCCCGCCGATGGAATTGCACTTACGCCACGTCGGCGTCGCCCTGCCCAGGACGGCCACTCGCTCCGGGTACTCGTCATCGAGCCCCATGGCGTGGCCGAACTCGTGCACTATCGTCCTGCCCGGCAGCCCGGCGTACAGGGGGTGCGGCCTGCCGACGGACGCCTTGTACATGGCACGGTTATTTTTGTGGTTCATCCGGACCTGCCAGACGATATTCCTCTCGTTGTACTTCTTAAGGAGCGCCGGCTTTATCTCACCGAGATTTTCTATCTTTACATCCACCTTGAAGCCCGGCCTGGACCAAAACCCCTCGATGGAAGAACGCCAGAACTCCATGAGGTGGGTGGTAACGGGTGTGGCGTTGAACCTTTCGTTCCTGTTCACCCTGCACGCCTCATACCTCTTGCCCTTCTTCGAGGCGCTGATATGTCCGCGTATGATTCGCCCGCCCTTCCTCCTGGTGGTAGAGCAGACGCTCCTGTCTATGCCGAGACGGCGGGCAAGCTCCATCGGAATATCCAGGCGCTTTTTGAGCTTCTTTGGAAAGTGGAACTTCACCGGCACGGTTACGACCCATTCACCTCCCTTTCTCGCCACCTGATAACCGTAGCGCATGGGCACCAGATTATAGTACCTTATGTGCCCTCTCACCAGCTTGGGGCTGAGGTTGCCGGGAAACCTGTGGCCGGCGGTTAACTTCTTCTCTATCTCTCGGCCCTTGTCGTCCCGGTGCCTGTTGCACCCTATGACCCTCGCGTCATAGTCCTTGGACCCGGCGTAAACGCCCTGTGCATAGGTCTCACCTGCGAGCCTGGCGGCCTCGTCCTGGTGCCTCTGATTGACATACCGCGGTTTGCACAGGGTCGCATCCGCGGCGGAGCCGAAAAACAGCCCCACGACAGCCGTCAATACGCCTGCAACGAGCTTCATCTTCATGCTGCCTCCTTACGCCTCCGTGCCTGTGCCGTGCACGCCGTCCTTCCGAGCATCCCCTGAGGAACCCCTGAATAATCCATCCCTGAATTATTAAGAGACGAAAAAGTTGCTGCCGCACGGTTATAGCTAAAAAAATGCGATTTTTCTTTTTCTTACATCCCTGTGGCGCTGAGAGGTCTGAGTAAATCAGACTCCCTAACGCGCCCCTTGTACCCTGCGGACACACTGGAGGGACCGCCTGAGGCGTCCCCTCTCTCAATCGAGCAGGGCCTTGAGCGCCCCGGGCCTGAAGCGGTCTCTCACATAGGCATCTACCACCTCCCTCTCGCCCGAGATCTTCACGTAGATGTTCAGGGTCTTAAGGTGATTTGCCGCGGTCCTGCGGCCTCCGGGCATGGCGATGACCCAGTCCTTGCGCTTTGAGGTTACGTCCCAGTCGCCCAGGAAGTACTTATATGTGCGCATCTTGCCCGAATCTATCCTGAAGGCGCGCCTTGCGCCAGGCATGGAGACCTCGAACTTCTTTCCTATGCGCCCGCCGAAGTCCTTGTTCAGCTCGACCGTGACCTGGAAGGTCTTTGCCGGGCGCTCACTCGAAGCGGGCCGGACCGCGAAGGCGCACGGGTTCAAGGCCGGTGCGACCAGCCCGGTCGTCTTCTTGCCCATCTCCTCCTGCAACCGCTCCATCCTGGCCGTGTCGCCGCTCATGACCGCCTTCATCAGCTCCTGCTGCATCTCCTCCATGCTCCGGTTGTACTGCTCCCTGTCAGTGGTCTCCTTCACCTCGGTCGAGGACGGCAGCCGAAACTTCACGAGCCACGAGAGCCTTACCGGCTCACCGCACTCGTACTCGTAGAACATGGCGTTGGAGCCATCGTCATTGAGGTAGGTGCTCGCCTCGGGCACGGCCTTCAACTTCTCAACGCGCATCTCATCCACCTTCCAGCCCTCTCCCGGCCGCGGGAGCGTGCCG
>JBHHYT010000154.1:0-2412 GCA_046757705.1 Thermodesulfobacteriota bacterium | reverse complement strand
AGTTTGCCCAGGACTTCTCGTCTCACAGATCGATTATTCCGACAGGCTCCTAGGCGAAAAAAGACCTCATCCGAACCGGCCTTGACTCCCATGGCCCGGTCCAGGGCCGTGCCCCGGGCCTCCTTGCGCTAAAATAATATCCAAGGGCCCATGACGCATCTCCGGCGTTTTTTCGCCGGGGCGTCTTTTTTTCTCCGATGGGCTCAAGTTTTTCAAAGGGATTGCCGAATGGATAAATGGCGGCTGATACTCGACCCGGACCTTCCGGGCGCCCTGAACATGGCGGTGGACGAGGCCTTGCTCCGGGCCGCGGAGCTTGAGTCCGGAGGCGGGCCGGTCCTCAGGCTCTACGGATGGGTGGAGCCTGCAATATCCATAGGCTACGCCCAGGACCCCGCTCCCCTTGCGTCCAAAGGTATCCCGGTGGTCAGGAGGATAACCGGAGGAAGGGCCGTACTGCATGACAACGAGATCACATATTCGATAACCGCGCCTTGCGCGCACCCGCTCTTCTCCGGCGGGATAACGCACGCGTACTCCGTCATAAGCGGCTGCATCATCGCGGCCCTCGGGGACGCTGGCGTAAGGGCTTCGATGTCCCGCGCCAGGACGCGCGGCGACGCACGGGGGCGCACGGCGGCGTGTTTCCATACGCCTTCTCGCTGCGAGGTGCTCGTGGGCGGCAGAAAGCTCGTGGGCAGCTCGCAGAGGAGGTTCAAAAACGCGTTCCTCCAGCACGGCTCCATCCTCTACGCCATAGACCAGGGGCTTAACGAACGGGTATTCGGCCCCGGGCTGATAGAGAGGATGGCATGTGTCTCGTCGTGCTCGTCCGCTGGCAAGGAGGACCTCCGGCGTCTTCTCGTAAAGAGGTTCTCCGAGGGGCTCGGCGTCGAGTTCATGGAAGGGGGCCTTACGCAGGACGAGGCCGCCGGGGTGGCCCGCGCGCTCGGTTCGCGTGGGGCGCCGCCAGAGGGTGCTGACACGGAGGCTTCGGGAGAGCTCGCGGGGCGATTGATGTAGATTCTCTCCGTTATTTTTCTTATACTTATATTGTAAACCGTAATCCTACGGCCCCTTTTTCCTGAAGGGGCCCCGCATACAGAGACCCTATGGCGCTTAAAGACAAGATACTCGAGCGGGCACAGAAGTACGTGCTCAAGGGCTACCTCGACAAGGCCATTGCCGAGTACAGATCGGCCGCCGACGTGGACCCGAGGGATATCTCCATAAGGTTGCGCATAGGTGACCTCTACGTAAAGACCAACCGCACCGAAGACGCCATAAAAGAGTACATCGAGGTGGCGAAGGCCAACGTCCAGAGGGGCTTCTATCCCAAGGCCATAGCCGTCTACAAGAAGGTGCTCAAGTTCGACGACTCCAACCTCGACATCCACTACAAGCTCGCCGACCTCTACACGAGGCAGAGGCTCATAGCCGACGCCATAAGCTCGTACAGCTTCATAGTCTCCACCTTCGAGAGGTTGGGCAAGACGAGCGAGGTCATGGAGCTTCTCAAGAAGATGCTCGATATAGACCCCGACAACATCGGGATAAGGCTCAAGCTCGCCGACCTCTTCCAGAAGCTCTCATTCGACAAGGACGCGCTCGCCGAGTACGCCATGATATTAGACAAGCTCATGGAGCACGGCAAGCTCGACCGTGCGGAGAAGATATTTCTTTCCCTCTACGCCAGCAAGTCGAAGGAACCGGTAGTCCTCAACGGCCTTGCTCAGATCTACAAGAGGAAGGGCGACGAGGAGAAGTTCCTCGACTACGCGAGGACCCTTCTGAAGGTGCACCGGGAGAGCGGTGAGGCGGAGGGCGCGAAGGCCATATGCGACTCTATACTCGAGGTGCGCCCCGACGACCCCGACGCCCTCGGTTTCATAGGCGGCCCGGAGCGACCCGTTGAAGGGGCCCCCGTCCCCGTTCAGGAAGAGCCCTCCGGCGAAGGCGTCGATGAGGCCCCGCTCATCTCATGGCCCGAGGAAGAGATCAAGGATGAGGATATCGAGATAACGTTCGAGGGCTTTGATGAGGCCGGCCCGGACGGAGTCTCCCCTAAAGCGACTTTCAAGGACGAGGAGGTGTTCGAGGTCGTAGAGCCCGTGCCCGCGCCTGTGGAGGAGCCGCCTGTCGAGGTAGGGGCAGAGGAGCCCGTTGAAGTCCAGGAGACGCCAGAAGCAGAGGGGCCCGCGCCCGTAGAGGCGGCTGAGGAAGATGAAGAGGTCGAGATAGAGTTTGACCTCGGAGAAGACGCGCTGAAGCCTGCGCTTGAAACGGCCCCTGTGGAGGAGCCGGTCTCGGAAGAACCGCCTGTTGAAGAAGAGGCCCCGGTTGAGGCCGCGGCAGAGGAGGCTGAAGAGGTCGCAGAGGAGCCGGTCGTTGAAGAGGAGCCTCCGGTCGAAG
>JBHHYT010000153.1:0-2443 GCA_046757705.1 Thermodesulfobacteriota bacterium | reverse complement strand
CGCTTCGGCCAGGACGACTTCGACAGGAAGAGGGTCTGCGGCGGCATGCTCCTCCAGACGCTCGACGTCCAGAGCGCGTCCGACCTCAAGACCGTCACCAAACGCGGCCCGGACGAGAGGGAGCTCGAGGACATGATCTTCGCGTGGAACGTATGCAAGCACGTCAAGAGCAACGCCATAATACTGGCGAGGGAAGGGCGTACCATCGGCATAGGCGCCGGGCAGATGTCGAGGATAGACTCCACGCGCATAGCCGTGCTCAAGGCCAAGGACGCCGGGCTCGAGGTGCGCGGCTCGGTGCTCGCCTCCGACGCCTTCTTCCCGTTCAGCGACAACGTGGAGCTTGCCGCCGAGCAGGGGGTCACCGCGATAATACAGCCCGGCGGCTCCATAAGGGACGAAGAGGTCATAAAGGCGGCGAACGACCACAACATGGCCATGGTCTTCACGGGCGTACGCCACTTCAGGCACTAATAAGGAAGACGCGAATGAAGGTTCTCGTAATAGGCGGGGGCGGCAGGGAGCACGCCCTTGCGTGGAAGCTCTCCAGGAGCCCGAAGGTGGATAGGGTATACGTCGCGCCGGGCAACCCCGGCACCGCGCTCGTCGGCCAGAACGTGATAATACCGGCCGAGAACATCGAGGAGTTGAAGGCGTTCGCCCTCAAAGAGGCCATCGACCTTACGGTCGTCGGCCCCGAGCTTCCGCTCACGCTCGGCATAGCCGACGAATTCACCAGGGCCGGCCTCAGGGTCTTCGGCCCGTCGCAAAAGGCCTCGGAGATAGAGGGGAGCAAGATATTCTGCAAGGAGCTCATGCGCAAGTACGGCATCCCCACCGGGTTTTACAAGAAGTTCGACAACCCGGACTTCGCCCGCACCTACATAGAGACGCACGAGCCCCCGTTCGTCGTGAAGGCCGACGGCCTTGCCGCCGGCAAGGGGGTCATCATCTGCCACACGCGGCAGGAGGGGGCCGCGGCCATCGAGATGATAATGGACAGGAAGGCCTTCGGCAACGCCGGGAGCAAGGTCATCATAGAGGAGTTCCTCGAGGGCGAAGAGGCGTCGCTGCTCGCCATAACCGACGGCAGGACGGTCCTTCCGCTCGCCCCGGCGCAGGATCACAAGGCCATATACGACGGCGACAAGGGGCCGAACACCGGCGGGATGGGGGCGTACTCGCCCGCGCCGATAATAACCCCGGAGCTGCAGGAGGAGCTGATGGAGACCGTCATGAGGCCGACGGTAAGGGCGATGGAGGCCGAGGGCAGGCCGTACAGCGGCGTGCTCTACGCGGGGCTCATGATGACCGAAAAGGGGCCGAAGGTGCTCGAGTTCAACTGCCGCTTCGGAGACCCCGAGACACAGCCCATAATGATGCGCCTCGAGAGCGACCTCTTCGAGGTGCTGATGGCCGCGGCCGACGGCAGGCTCGAAGGGGTCGAGCTTGATTGGAGCCCGAAGGCCGCCGTCTGCGTGGTGATGTCCGCGATGGGCTATCCCGGCGAGTATGTAAAAGGCGCGACCATCGAGGGTCTTGCCGAGGCCGCCGGGCTCGAGGACGTCGTCGTCTTCCACGCCGGGACCGCCACGAAGTTCAACAGGGTGGTCACATCCGGCGGCAGGGTCCTCGGTGTGACCGCGCTCGGCGACGGCATCAGGGATGCCATAGAGAGGGCGTACAGGGCGGTAGACCGCATATCGTGGGAAGGCGCCTACTACAGGAAGGACATCGGGCAGAAGGCCCTGACGAAGTAGCCCCGCTTCCGGAACGAACGCCCCCGCTGCCAGCGGCCGGGCAAAAAAAGCATGTCAGGACGGGGCACGCCCCAAGGCCGGGGAAGACCAACTTGAACACTGAAAACGAAAGAGGAGGACCGTTCTAATGGCCGCTAAACCCGTCGTAGGGATACTCATGGGAAGCGACTCCGACCTGCCGGTGATGCAGGAGACGGCGCAGACGCTCGAAAGGTTCGGCATCCCGTACGAGATTACCGTCTCATCGGCGCACAGGACTCCCGGGCGCACCGCGCGCTACGCCCGGGGCGCGCAGAGGCGCGGGATAAAGGTGATAATAGCCGGGGCCGGGAGCGCCGCACATCTGGCGGGATTCATAGCCGCGGAGACGACACTGCCCGTTATAGGCGTGCCCATAGACGCGGGCCCGCTCAAGGGGCTCGACGCACTGCTCTCGACCGTGCAGATGCCCGGAGGGGTGCCGGTGGCCTCCATGGCCATAGGCAAGGCCGGGGCCAAGAACGCCGCCGTATTCGCCGCCGAGGTGCTCTCCCTGTCCGACGACGGGCTGAAGAGACGCCTCAAGGAGCACAGGAAAGAGATGGTGAGGCAGGTCGAGCAGAAGGCGCGCAAGGTAAAGGCCTGAGGGGAATTTGACCGGCAGACCGATTATAATAGAGGCCGCGGGGCCGCCCGGGACGGAC
>JBHHYT010000152.1:0-2539 GCA_046757705.1 Thermodesulfobacteriota bacterium | reverse complement strand
ACGGACACGGACTACAAGCGCGCCCCCGGGGCGATGATAGGGCTCGCCCCCGGAGAGAAGGTAAACTCCGTCGACCCGGGCCGCCCCAACGCGGCCTTCGACCCCTTCGTCATGGCGATCTTGAGGCAAATAGGCGTCGCCCTGGAGATCCCCTTCGAGCTCCTGGTCAAACACTTCACGGCCTCGTACTCGGCGGCCAGGGCGGCTCTGCTCGAAGCGTGGAAGTTCTTCGTGGTCCAGAGGAAGTGGCTTGCCGACAATTTCTGCCAGCCGGTGTACGAGGCGTGGCTTACCGAGGCCGTCCTCCTGGGAAGGGTCCCGGCCCCCGGCTTCTTCGACGACCCGCTCTTGAGAAAAGCGTACTTAGGGGCCGAGTGGATAGGCCCGGCCAGGGGGATGATAGACGAGAGTAAGGAGATAAAGGCCGCGCAGATGCGGGTGGACATGGGCGTATCGAACCTTGACGAGGAGACGGCGGCTTTGACCGGAGGCGACTGGGAGAGGAAGCACTGGCAGAGCGTGAAGGAACACCGGATGAGGAGTGAAGCCGGACTCATCGGAGGGAACACCCCGGCGCAGGACAATGACGGCGAGGAGGACCTGCCCGCCGGGCAGACCGGGCCTTTGCCGGACTGAGGAGACCATGAGGCTAATCGACATCATAACCGCGCCCTGGGCGATCACGCCCGAGAAGCTCCTGGAGATAAGGGGCATATACGAGACGCATCTGCGGGGCGAGAAGATTGACCTGAAGCCCATCGAGGCGGCCCTCGGCCGTCCCCTCGACAACCGCTCCCAGGGCTACGAGGTCGTTGACGGGGTGGCCGTCATTCCGGTGGACGGGGTGATAGCCAAACGGATGAATCTCTTTACTCAGATATCCGGCGGTGTTTCGACCGACCTTCTCGCCCGGGACTTCCGGGCGGCTCTCGAAGACCCGGAGGTGGAGTCGATAGTCCTCGACATAGACAGCCCAGGAGGAACGGTGGACGGCACCGTGGATATCGCAAGACTAATCTTCGAGTCGAGAGGAACCAAGCCCATCATTGCCTTCACAGACGGCATGATGGCCTCGGCTGCCTACTGGATAGGCTCGGCGGCGGATAAGGTCTATATCGGAAACGACGCCACCTCGGTGGGCTCCATAGGTGTGGTGGCTACGCATCAGGACGTATCGAAGGCTCAAGAGATGGCCGGGGTGAAGACCACCGAGGTCTATGCCGGACGGTACAAGCGCGTGGCCTCGCAGTACACACCCCTCTCGGACGAGGGCAGGGCCACCATACAGGAGAGGGTCGATTACATCTATTCGGTATTCGTCAACGCCGTGGCCGCGCAGAGGGGCATCTCTGAAAAGGAGGCCATCGCCATGGCCGACGGCAGGATATTTACTGGAGAACAGGCAATAGAGGCAGGCCTGGTGGACGGTGTCTCCACCTTGGACGCTGTTATCGCCACCATCAATAACGAACGAAAGGAGAAATCAATGGCAAAGGAAGAAGCGAAAGAGGCCGTAGAAACCCCGGCCATAACGGCCGAGTACATAGCCGAAAGCCACAAGGACGTCTTTGATGCCATAAAGGCCCTGGGTTACGGCGAGGGCAAGTTGGCGGGAACCGAGGAAGGCGCAAAGGCCGAGAGGGAACGGATACAGGGCGTATTCTCGCTCTACAGGCCCGGACGGGAGAAGGTTGTCTCAGAACGCATGTTCGACGGCAAGAGCACCAAGGCCGACGCCTCGGTAGCCATACTCGAGGCCGAGGACGCCCGGAGGGACGCCCTCAGGAAGGACCATGCCGAGGACGGCTCCGAGGTGAAGGTCGACCAGGTAGAGCCAGGGGACATGAGCGCCGTATCGAATGATAAAAAGATAACCGAGCTCGTGGCCGCCTACCGTAAGGAGAACGGCTGCGACGAGAAGACGGCTCTCCTGGCGGTGTCCAGAGAGCACCCGGAACTTTTCAGGGAAAGGAGATAACAAGCCATGATGGGTCAGACTTCGGGACTGGAGAAGTCCGCAAAATGCACCGCCGCCCTTGCTACGGCGTACCTCATAGCCAAGTTCGGGGCGGACGACGACACACTCAGCCAGGCCACGGCCTCGACAGAGGAGCTCGTGGGGGTCTTTCAGCACACGACCTCCGCCGCCGGAGAGGAAGTCAGGGTAATGCTCACCGGGATATCGAGGGTGGTCCTTGGCGGGACAGTTACGAGGGGCGCATACCTCACCGCCGACGCCAACGGCAAGGCCGTAGCCGCCGCGCCCGGCGCTGGAGTGAACGCTTACGTCGTAGGCCAGGCCATGGCCTCTGGAGTGGCCGGAGACATAATCCCCGTGCTCTTGAAGCAGGGCAGAATCCAGGGCTAACAAAGCGAACCATAAGGAGGATATAGACAATGCCGGAATCCAAGGACCTTCACATAGACGCGATACTCACGAACCTTTCGGTCAAGTATCGCAACAAGGCCAATATATGGCCCTTCCTCATGCCCGTCATACCCGTGGGCAAGAGGTCGGACAAGTTCTTCGTCTACAACA
>JBHHYT010000151.1:0-2671 GCA_046757705.1 Thermodesulfobacteriota bacterium | reverse complement strand
TTTTTTCTCCCTCTCCCATGAAGGGAGATGGCAGGGGTGAGGGGGGCATTGCGAGGAGCGAAGCGACGGAGCAATCTGTTTTTGACAAAAAAGCCCGGGTGCCTTCCGGCACCCGGGCTTTCATTTCTTAAGTTCCCGCAGTCCGGTAATCTCGATACCGCCGCACGGGTTGGCCCTACGTCAGGTCGACGATGCTCACCTTGCTCGCCACCGCGCTCGCTATGGACTTGAACGCCTCGGAGTGCGCGGAGTCCGGCTCCGCCTCCACTATGGGCATGCCCCTGTCGCCGCACTCCCTGATGCTCATGTCGATGGGTATCTTGCCGAGAAGCGGCACGTTGTACTTCTCGCTCGTCTTCTCGCCCCCGCCGTGGCTGAATATCTCGCTCTTCTCGTTGCAGTGCGGGCAGACGAAGAAGCTCATGTTCTCCACTATGCCGAGCACCGGCACCTTTACCTCATGGAACATCTTTATGGCGCGCCTCGCGTCGATGAGCGCCACGTCTTGCGGGGTGGTCACCACCACGGCCCCGGTAAGCGGGATGGTCTGCACGAGCGTGAGCTGGACGTCGCCCGTGCCCGGAGGCAGGTCGATGACGAGGTAGTCGAGCTCGCCCCACTCAACACCCATGAGGAACTGCTTTACGAGCTGCATTATGAGCGGGCCCCTCCATATGAGGGGCGTCTCCTCGTCGAGCATGAACCCGACGGAGACGAGCTTTAAGCCGTACTTCTCGTGCGGGATGAGCTTCTCCTCCGACGTGGCCATAAGGGGCTCGTGCAGGCCCATCATGATGGGCACGCTCGGGCCGTATATGTCGGTATCGAGCAGGCCGACCTTCGCGCCGGTCTTCGCCAGGGCGATGGCTACGTTGGCGGCGACGGTGGACTTGCCAACGCCACCCTTGCCGCTGGCTATGGCGATGGTGTTCTTGATCCCCGGTATGGGGGCCTTGTCCGGCAGTTTCTTCGAATGCGGCACCTCGGCCCCGGTGTTCACGATGACCTCGCCCACGCCGGGTATCGCCTTTACGGCGTTCATGGCGTTCGTCTCGAGCTCTTTTTTGAGAGGGCAGGCCATGGTAGTGAGTATGAGGCTGAACCGTACGTTCGTGCCCTCTATGACTACGTCCCTTATCATGTTGAGCGTAACGAGGTCCTTGCCGAGCTCTGGGTCCATGACCGTGCCGAGCGCGTCGAGTACCCGCGCCTCGGTTATTCCTTGAACGTTTGACAATTGCGTACCTCCGTCCGGGCCCCGGTTGCGTCCGGCCCGTGTTTGATAGGTCCTACTTCGCGGCTTCGTTCAGCGCTTCCATCAGCTCGTCGAGCGGCGCGCCGTCCCTCTGGGCCGCGGCCTCTATGCTGACCGCCCCGCCGCAGCAGGAGTCTATCTTGAACTGTGTGAACACCCCGATGGTCTTCGGGTAGAGCTTTATGCAGTCGTTTACTATGATGTCCTTGGTTATCTCCATATCCCCACTTTCCGTTCCCGGGTGCGCTGGCCGCACCACGTTTTTTATGCCGGGTCCCCGGCGTCCTCTTCCCCGGCCTCATCCACCACGGCGTTGAGGTCCTTTATGAGCCTGTCTATCCTGGCGTTGTGCATCATCGCCCCGAAGGCGATGTCCTCGCGGCCTGCGCCGGGACATGTGAAGCAGCCAGCGGTGCGGAAGTGCTTCTGGAAGACGTCGATCGTGGCAGGGTACTTCTCCATCACCTCGCCGATGATCATGTCCTTGTTTATCTTGGGTTCCGCCATTTCGAGCCTCTTCTCGGCCCTACTTCTTCGGGGCCGGTCTCGGCGGCACGGGCGGTGCCGCCTTTATCGTCTTGAGCATGTTCACGGCGAAGAATACTATGGAGAGCGCCTCGACGAGCGAGAATATGAACAGCACGGAAGAAGAGCCCGTACTCCCCCGCACCCCCCATCCCACGGCCATGCCTATAAGACCTATGTTTGCCAGCCACAGCTGCCCGTAGGCGAGCTTGTCGCTGAATAGCTGGCGGCCGCTGAACCGGGGCAGTATGTGGTACGCCACGCCGTATATCATCATGGACATCCAGCCGAGCAGGTTGAAGTGCGCGTGTATCGGCATCCACGGGTATACGGCCCCTGCCGTGCTCATGTATATGCCCAGCAGTATCGCGACAAGGAAGTAGACTATGGCGCATCTTATGAACCATACGGTAACGTTGCTCATCCGGAAAATCCCTCCGTTTACGGTAATTTCAGACCATCTATGTCGCGGGCTGGCAGGAGTCCGTCGGGCAGACCTCGGCGCAGGCCGCGCACTCGGTGCACAGTTTCGGGTCTATCTTGTAGGGCTCGCCCTCCGAGATCGCGCCTTCCGGACATTCCGGCATACATACGCCGCAGGATATACAGTCATTGGTTATGAGATATGACATGAAAGCCACCTTTTTTTTGATTGTTTGAGCCGCGCCCGCCGGGCCCTGCCCGGCCGTTCGCTGTCCTGTTTTTTTGTCTGCCCGTTCCGGGAACGGGCAGAAACCCGCCTGGCCGGCGTCCGAAACCCCTGGTACGCGCCCCGGGGGGGGGCAGGTACATTAAAGGTCTTCACGCACCCCCGCACACGGGGCCGCGGCGTATGCGCCGCGATGTAGCTCTTCTCAAGGGTCCACGCACCCCCGCACACGGGGCCGCGGC
>JBHHYT010000150.1:0-2701 GCA_046757705.1 Thermodesulfobacteriota bacterium | reverse complement strand
GCCGGGATCCTTCGGCCGCTCCGCTCCCTCGCAATGGCATAAAAAGTTTTTGTCTTTAAAAATAAACGGGTGATTAGAGTGAGCGGCGCTTTGGGAAGAGGCGGGTGAGCGCGCCGGGGTGGTCTTCAGGCCGCTAAGCGCCCTTGAGCGGGGCAAGCGAGCGGGGAAGAGGCTGCGTTTCTGAGAGCCTAATCACCGGAAGCGCCCCGCGCGCAGGGGCGCAAAAGGCATTGAGATGACCCGCCGCGGCTACCCTGTCCGAAGGGGAGCCAAAAACGAGGTTGTTTTGTCGCTTCCGGCCTTTTGCAATCCCGTTTTTCAGGATTCTTTGAAAATAAGAAGGCCCCGCCCTTTGCAAAAGGGCGGGGCCTTGCCGTTTGTAGCACCTGGTGGCCTTCAGCTCGCGGCCATCTTCTGTATGGCGCCCATGTCTATGCCCTCGAACCTCCTGGCGCATACCGACCATTCGATGTTCTTGATGAAGGCGTCTATGTAAGGCGGTCTCTTGACGCCGTAGTCGATGGTGTAGGCGTGCTCGTAGACGTCCATCACGAGCACGGGTATGGTCTGCGCGGGGACGTTGAAGTTGTGTGTGTCGAGGCAGTAGTTGTGGAGCTTGCCGTCGTAGGTGTTCATCCCGAGTATCACCCATCCCCTCGCCGCGAGCCCGCACGCCTTGAAGTTCTCCATCCATCTATCGAACGAGCCCCACTCCCTGGCTATCATGTCCGCGAGCGGGCCGGTGGGCTTGCCCTCGCTGCCCCCGAGGTTCTCGAAGTAAAGCTCGTGGAATATGACCCCGTTGAGCGCGAAGGTCTCGTCCGCCTTCAGCCCCCTCATCTCGCTGAAGGTCTGGTTGGCCTTGGAGATGTCGACGGTCCTGAGGCGCTCCTCTATCTCGTTGAGCTTGTTGACGTACCCCGCGTACAGTATGTCCCTGTGCTGTGCTATCTGGTTCTCGGAGATGCCGTCGAGCTTGAGGTCGAATTTCTTCGTTTGGTGTGCCATCTTTACGCCTCCTTTGGTATGTCCGGTTTAAGGTTGGTCAAGGCCGGCAGAACAAAGATAATCCCTCTCATGCCTATCCTTAATTAAACCAGTAATCGGGGATATGTCAAGCCGGGGAGGCGGCGGGCGGCGGGAGGGCGGGCCGGAGCGTAACCTGTTGATTTATATGAATCTATTGAGCAGGATGCTCAGAATGCTTATGATTATGGAGCCGAGCACGGCGGTAAAGAAGCCGGAGATGGAGAAGCCGGATACGACCGTCCCGACGAACCACAGCAGCAGGCCGTTTATTATGAGGGTGAAGACCCCGAGGGTCAGGATATTTATGGGAAGCGTAAGGATGAAGAGCACCGGCTTTATGAATATGTTGAGGAAGCCGAGGAGCAGGGCGGCCTTGATGGCGGCGCCGTAGCCCGCGACGTTTATCCCCGGCACGAGGTAGGCGGCCAGAAACACGCCGGAGGTCAGTATTATGAGGCGCAGCAGGAGGCTCATCATCTCGCTCGTTCCCTCTCCCCTTTCAGCACATCGAGCATCGAGTCGTGTATGAGCCCGTTGGAGGCGAGGCACTCTTTGCCGTGGATGGAGAACCCCTTGCCCTCGAAGTCGGTTATCCTGCCCCCCGCCTCCCTGACCATGAGCGCCGCGGCGGCCACGTCCCACGGCCGCAGCTTCATCTCCCAGAAGCCGTCGAACCTGCCGCAGGCGGTGTAGCTCAGGTCCAGCGCGGCCGAGCCCGCCCTCCTTATGGCCTGCGCCTTCACGGCGAAGCTCGCGAAGTTGGAGAGGTTGTTGGCCAGCGAGGTCCTTATGTCGTAGGGGAAGCCCGTGGCGAGCAGGCTCCTGTCGAGCGCCGGGGTCTTCGAGACCGATATCCTCCTGTCGTTGAGCGTGGCCCCACGTCCCTTCTCGGCCACGAAAAGCTCATCGAGCATGGGGTTGTATACGACCCCGGCCGTGACCTCGCCGCGGTCCTCGAAGGCTATGGAGACGCAGAAGACCGGGAATGCGTGGGCGTAGTTTGTGGTGCCGTCTATGGGGTCTATTATCCACCGGCACCCGCTGGCGGCCTTCTGTTCCGGGCTCTCCTCGGTGAGTATGCCGTGGCCGGGGAAGGCGCCCTTCAACTCGCCTATTATCAGCTCCTCGGCGGCCCTGTCCATCTCGGTGACGAGGTCCACGGCCCCCTTGTACTTGACCGTACCGGCGTCGCCGAAACGCCCTCTCAATAGGGCCCCGGCCTTTTTCGCCGCGCCTATGGCGGTATTTATTATGTCCATCGGAAATTGCCGTCTTTCAAGGGTCAGGAAAGGCCTGAATGGTTCAGGGACGAATTATTCAGAGCTTACTTACAGATTCAGGCCCGGATGCGCCCGTTGAGCGTAAAACACAGCGGCCCCGAATGGGGCCGCTGTCATTACCGTTATTACCGGTATCGTATCGCTTTCACTGCCTGCCGGCGGACGGGCAGGAGGAGCACTGGGGCGTGGGGGTCTCGGGCTTCTCCTTCTTGTCCGTCTTCTTGCCGGCGAAGTCGGTCTGGTACCAGCCCGTGCCCTTGAGCACGAAAGACGACTGGGAGATGAGCTTCTCCACCTTTCCGGCACACTCCGGGCACTTCTTCACAGGCCTGTCCGAAAACTTCTGTATCATCTCGAACTCATGGCCGCAATCCTTGCATTTGTACTCATAA
>JBHHYT010000149.1:0-2716 GCA_046757705.1 Thermodesulfobacteriota bacterium | reverse complement strand
AAAAAACCGATCGAAGTAGCTGCTTCCTTCGTTGCACTTCGAGGTTGAATTCGGGTTCTCTTAATAATTCAAGGATGAATTATTAAGAGGTTCCTTGATCAGGGAGAACGGCTTATGCAAAAGGGTTTCACCATCTGGTTTACAGGGGTCTCGAAGTCCGGCAAGACGACGCTTTCAAACCTCCTGCACCACAGGCTTCAGGCGCTGGGTGTGACCAACGTCGAGGTGCTCGACGGCGAGGAGGTGAAGATGCACCTCTCCAAGGGGCTCGGCTATACGAGGGAGGACGTGGCCACGGAGAACGAACGCATAGGGTGGGTGGCGCAGCTGCTTACGCGCAACAACGTGCCGAACCTCGTCTGCGCCATATCCCCTTACAGGGAGGTGCGGGACGGCGTGCGCAAGTTGATCGAGCACGCCGGGGGCAAGGGCAGCTTCGTAGAGGTCTTCGTGGACTGCCCGGTGGAGGTCTGCGAGGCCAGGGACAAGCAGGGGATGTACGAGAAGGCCCGCAAGGGGCAGGTGAAGCACTTCCCGGGCGTCGACGAGCCGTACGAGCCGCCGCACATCCCGGAGGTAAAGATGAGGACCGACCAGAAGACGCCGGAAGAGTGCGTGGAGATGATCGTCGAGCACCTGGTCTCGAAAGGGCTGATAGGGCAGAGCCGATGAGGGACACGGCCGGGCAAGTCATAGTAATAGAGCCCAGGAAGGGCTGGATGTCGGTAAACTTCCGGGAGATATGGAAGTTCCGGGAGCTCCTTTACTTCCTTGCGTGGAGGGACGTAAAGGTCAAGTACAAGCAGACGGCGCTCGGGGTGGTATGGGCGGTGCTCCAGCCCGTGCTCATGATGGCCATATTCACCGTGCTCTTCGGCCGTTTCGCGCGCATGCCCTCGGACGGCGCCCCCTACCCGATATTCGTCTTCATCGGGCTTCTGCCGTGGAACTACTTCTCCTCGGTGCTCGGCCAGTCCACGAACAGCCTTGTGACGGGCTCGAACCTGGTGAGCAAGATATATTTTCCGAGGCTCCTCATTCCGGCAAGCTCGGCCATAGCGGCCATGCTCGACCTCGCCATAGGCCTTGCGGTGCTCGGTGCCATGATGGTCTACTACGGCGTAAACGTGAGCGCGGGCACGCTCCTTGTCCCCGTTCTCGTGCTCATCACGCTCATGAACGCCCTGGGTTTCGGTCTCTGGTTCTCGGCGATGAACGTGAAGTACAGGGACATAAGGTACGTGATACCGTTCCTTATTCAAATCTGGATGTTCGTAACCCCGGTGATATACCCGAAGAGCCTCTTCGGAGAGAAGTGGGGCTGGCTGCTGCTCTTGAACCCCATGGGCGGCGTCATAGAGGCGTTCCGTCCGGCGGTGCTCGGCAACGTCCCAATACCGTGGACTTCGCTGCTCATCTCCTCTGCCATAGGGCTGGCGGTCTTCGTGGGCGGGGTCTATTACTTCCGAAGGGTCGAGCGGTACTTCGCGGACATCATCTGAGGTAACGCAATGGCAGTTCCCATCATAGAGGTCAAAGGCATATCCAAACGCTACTCCATCGGGAAGAAGGAGTCCTACGGGTCGCTGCGCGAGGAGATAATGAGCACGCTGGCCGCCCCGTTCAGGCGCAAGAGCGGGGACGCCGGCGCGGACTCCATCTGGGCCTTGAGGGACGTCTCCTTCGACGTGGCCGAGGGCGAGATCCTCGGCGTCATAGGGCGCAACGGCGCGGGCAAGTCCACGCTCCTGAAGATTCTCTCCCGCATAACCGAGCCCACGGAAGGGCGCATCACCATGAGGGGGCGCGTGGCGAGCCTCTTAGAGGTCGGCACGGGCTTCCACCCGGAGCTTACGGGCCGCGAGAACATCTTCCTCAACGGCGCGCTCCTCGGCATGACCAGCCGCGAGATAAAGGCTAAGTTCGACGAGATAGTCGCCTTCTCCGAGATAGAGAAGTTCCTCGATACGCCCGTCAAGAGGTACTCGAGCGGCATGTACGTGCGCCTCGCCTTTGCCGTTGCCGCGCACCTCGAGCCCGAGATACTGATAATAGACGAGGTGCTCGCCGTCGGCGACGCCTCGTTCCAGAAAAAATGCCTCGGCAAGATGGGCGACGTGGCCAGGGGCGGCAGGACGGTGCTGTTCGTCTCCCACAACATGGCGGCGGTAAGGTCGTTGTGCACCTCGGCCATGCTCATCGCCGACGGGAGCCTTGTAATCAGCGGAAGCACGGAGCAGGTAACGGAGACATACCTCAAATCCACCTCCGGCGGAGGCGCCGAAAACGGAGAGGTGCACTGGCTGGACGCGAAAACCGCCCCCGGCGGCCGGGAGATGCGGCTTGAATCGATAAGGCTTCTCGATACGGAAAATACGCTGCGGGGCAGCTTCGATACCGAAAAGCCCATCAAGGTCGAGGTGACTTACAGGCTTTTTGAGAAGATAAGGGGGATGAGGCTCATCCTTCAAGTGATAAATTCCGAGGGCGTAATCGCGTTCGCTTCAACGGACCAGAACATGCGCCGGGACGAATACGGCCCCGGCGTATACCGGACCGTCTGCACGATCCCCGGCGGGCTTCTGAACTCGGGGCTTTACTTCGTCCTCGTCCATTCCGGCTGCCCCGGGGTGAAGGTGCTGGTCCAGGGGGAGGAGTTCATCAGGTTCCATGCGGAAAAGGCGGGCCAGCATGGCTCTCTTTTCCCGGAGAAGTG
>JBHHYT010000148.1:0-2805 GCA_046757705.1 Thermodesulfobacteriota bacterium | reverse complement strand
GGTGAAGGATTCTTTCTCACCCCCTCCTCCGTCCTCCCCCATCAAGGGGGAGGATGAAAATTACCTCCGCTACGCCGGCTAAATCTGGCTCCGCTCCGGGCGGCCATTCATCCCCGAGCTTAAAAGCTCGGGGTTTTCTGACCGATTTGATAAAATTTCAATAAAGACCGTAAGGAACTCCGCCATAAAGCCCTAAACGGGAATATGGAAAAACCTCAGGATGAAGTTGAGCACGCCGCCCACGAGTATGGCGAACGGGAATATGAACGCCGTCATCCAGAGCGTGGTCTTGAGGCCCCGCTCCTTTATCATCATGAAGAAGTTCGCGATGCAGGGGACGAAGAGCGTCATGGTGACCAGGCTTACGACCACCTGCGTTGGGTCCATGAGCCCCTGCTTCTGCAGCGCGAAGAGGCCTGCCGCGCCGTAGTCCCTCCTGAGGAAGCCTATGATGAACGCCTGCGTCGACTCCACGGGCAGGTTCAGGAAGTTCACGATTATCGGCGAGCCTATCAGCTCGAGCACCTTGAGGGCGTTGGTATAATCGAGTACGAAGAGCACCACCGTGCCGAGCACGAATAGCGGGACCGCCTCCTTGAGGTACCACTCCACCCTGACCAGCGTCTTGAGGAGTATGTTCCTTATCTGCGGCATCCTCATGGGCGGTATCTCGAGGATGAAGTCCGACGGCTGTCCCGGGAGCACCTTCGATGCGAGCAGCCCCACGAGGAACATGACGAACACGACAACGCCCAGCCACCAGACGGTGGCCCAGAGGGATACCGCGCCCAGCATGCCGAGTATGACCCCGAGCTGCGCGGAGCACGGCACGCCGAGGGCGAGGAGCAGGGTCACTATCACCCGTTCCTTCTTCGTCTCGAGTATGCGCGTGGTCATGGTGGCCATGGTGTCGCACCCGAGCCCGAGGACCATCGGGAGGACGGCCTTGCCGTTGAGCCCCATGAGCTTGAATATCCTGTCCACCATGATGGCGAGCCTCGGGAGATAGCCCGAGTCCTCGAGGAAGCTGAAGAATATGAAGAAGAAGCCGACTATGGGCAGGACGATGGCGATGGCGTACGTAAAGGCCATGGTCACTATGCCGTAGGGCCCGACGATGAGGTCGTGCAGGATGCCGGAGGGCAGGACGTACTCTACAACGCGGGCGATCCACGGGTTCAGGAAACCCTTGAATATAGTCCCCTCGATAAAATTAACGCTGATGCCCGCGCCGAGCACACCGACGAACTCGTACATCAAAAAGAGGACGGCGAAGAGTATGGGAAAACCCCATACCGGGTGCATCGACCACCAGCCGAGGTACGTGGATAGCTTGCTCCTTGCCGGCGCCTCCTGAGCGACGACAGCCTCTACGATGCTGTCGACGGTCTTGAGCCGTGAACGGTTGATGGTGTATCCCACCGGCTCCTTGAAGCGCGCCTGGGTACTCTCGCGCACCTCGTCGATGGTCCTGGCAACGACCGGGGAGAGGTTCTCCCTGACCCATCCATCGAGGGTGGCGTCGCCGGTAAGGAGCATGATGGCGAGCGAGCGCGACGAGATGCCGGCCTTCGGGAGCAGGCCCTGAATGCGCGAGATGCCCTCCTCTATGTGGGGCGGGTACTTTACGGTGTTTACCGGGGGCGTGCGGTGGGTAAAGGCGCTGGTGAGCTTATCGAGGTTCCACCTCTGGGTAGCTATGGTGGGTATGACGTTGAGCCCGAGCCTCCTGGAGAGCTCGCCGGTGTCTATCGTTATGCCCCTCTGCCCGGCCTCGTCGTACATGTTGAGCGCAAGGGTGATGGGCAGGCCCATCTCGGTAAGCTGGAGCGTTATAAGGAGGCTTCTTCTCAGGTTCTTCGAGTCCATGACCTGAAGGACCGAGCCGACGTCCTCGTTCAGGAGGATGTCGCGAGTAACGCGCTCGTCATCGCTCATGGGCACGAGGCTGTTGACCCCGGGGCTGTCTATCACCGGGCACCTCTTGCCGCCGAGCTTCGCCGTGCCCCGGGAGACCTCGACGGTCGTGCCGGGGTAGTTCGAGACCGTGGCGTACCTGCCCGTCAACGCCCCGAATATGACGCTCTTGCCCACGTTCGGGTTGCCCACGAGCACCAGCCACTTCTCGCCGGCCCCCAGCATCATCTTCTCTTTTGCGTGGTGGTGCATCCTGATGTACCTCTATACCTTACCTTTTCGCGCTTTATGAGCGCCTCTTAAATGATAATGGAAATCATTTTCAATAACAAGTGAAAAAATTTTTATTCTACGCAGTCGGGGCAGTAGCCGTACAGCTCGAGCTTGTGGTTGACGACCGTAAAGCCGAGCTTCCTGGCCGCCTCGGTCTGGAGCTGCTCTATCTTCTGGTTCTGGAACTCCGCTATCCTGGAGCACTTGATGCATATCATGTGGTCGTGGTGGCCGTCCTCGGGCAGGTTCTCGTACCGGGTCTGCCCGTCCCCGAACTGGCGGGCTATGGCAAGGCCGGAGTCGGTCAGCAGCTTCATCGTCCTGTAGACGGTGGCGTACCCGATGTTGGGGGTCTTTCTCTTTACTTTTTTGAGGAGTTCGTCGAGGCTTATGTGGGTGTTGGACCGGAAGAACGTGTCTGCTATGTAATCCCTCTGAGCGGTGGACTTGAGGCCCCTGGACTCAAGGTAGGATTTAAGGGCAGCCATCTTGGCGGATATATCCATACTTCTCGAACACCTTTGCGCGCTACTGGTCGAAGGTTTTCAGCCGGGTATTAAATGGAGCGGGAGACGGGTCTCGAACCCGCGACCTCAACCTTGGCAAGGTTGCGCT
>JBHHYT010000147.1:0-2840 GCA_046757705.1 Thermodesulfobacteriota bacterium | reverse complement strand
GAACGCAAGAAGTAAAGGTTTTTTCCCGGCCTTTCAAGGCCCGGGCCTTGCCCAGTCGTAATTATCGCTCGTATCCGTTCTTACTGAGATGGTGTTAGCACACCCCCTTTCCGCTTGAAGCTTTAGCGTGTAAACAGTCTGCATATCTTGTCGTGGCCCGGCATGCGGCGGCGTCGGATTGCCCTTTCCGTTTGACGCTTTAGCGTGTAAACAGTCTCCATGTCTTGTCGTGGCCCGGCATGCGGGGGCGTAGGATTGCCCTTTCCGCTTGAAAATCGGCGCCTTGCGTCCGCGCGGTACTGGCGGGCATTTGCCGTAATCATGAAAATAATATAGACTTGGGTATGGCGGAAGAAAAAAAAGACAGGATAGGGAACAACAGGGTCCCGTTGTGGAAGGTGCTGGCCGTATTCCTGGCCATCGGGGGGATCGTCTACCTCTGGGGCGCGCTGGTAATGACCGGGGGGGCGGGCCGTACCGTTGACATCACCTACAGCGAGTTCAAGGGCGAGCTCGACGGCGGCAACATCAGGAGCGTCACCATTCAGGGGCAGAGGCTCACGGGCACGCTCTCGGTGCCGCGAGAGATAAAGCAGCCGGGGCAGGACAAACCCGTAAAGGCCGACCGTTTCCGGACATACCTGCCGTCTTTCCAGCCCGGAAGCATCATCGAAGAGTTCGAGAAGAAGGGCGTCAGCGTGGCCGTCGTGCCCGAGGGCGGCTCCGTTATCTGGCAGGTGGTGCTGGTGGCCCTGCCGTGGGTGGTCATCATAGGCGTATGGGTCTTTCTGATGAGGAGGCTGCAGCCGGGCGCCCCAGGCGCGGGGGGAGGCGGGATGTTCAGCTTCGGGATGAGCAAGGCCAAGCTCTTCGACGTCCGCAAGCCGAAGATCACCTTCAAGAACGTCGCGGGCCTTGAGAACGCCAAGAGCGAGCTCAACGAGACGGTGGAGTTCCTGAAGAACCCCGCGCGGTTCGTAAAGCTCGGCGCGAAGGTGCCAAAGGGCATACTCCTTGTCGGGCCTCCGGGCACCGGCAAGACCCTGCTCGCGAGGGCCACCGCCGGGGAGGCCGGTGTGCCTTTTTTCAGCATCAGCGCCTCGGAGTTCATAGAGATGTTCGTGGGCGTTGGCGCCTCGCGCGTGCGCGACATGTTCAAGAAGGCGAAGGAGACCAGGCCCTCCATAATCTTCATAGACGAGATAGACTCGGTGGGAAGGACCCGCGGGACCGGGCTCGGCGGGGGCCACGACGAGAGGGAGCAGACGCTCAACCAGCTGTTGAGCGAGATGGACGGTTTCGAGCCGCACGAGGAGATAATAGTCATAGCCGCCACGAACAGGCCGGACGTGCTCGACCCGGCGCTCCTGAGGCCGGGGCGCTTCGACAGGCACATCGTCATAGACAGACCGGGGTGGAAGGACAGGCTCGCGATACTCGAGGTGCACTGCGCGAACAAAGAGCTCGCCGGCGACGTTGAGCTCGAGGATATAGCGCGTGGCACGCCGGGCATGACCGGGGCGGACCTTGAGAACCTGGCCAACGAGGCGGCGCTCGAAGCGGTGAAGAAGGGCAAGGACAAGCTCGACATGCGGGACTTCGAGGAGGCTCGCGACAGGATAATGATGGGCAGCAAGCGCGAAGAGTCTTTCAGCGAAGAGGAGAAACGCATAACCGCCTACCATGAGGCGGGCCACGCGCTCGTAAGCCTCGGGCTGCCCCACTCCGACCCCATACACAAGGTAAGCATCATACCGAGGGGCATGGCCATGGGCGCCACGCAGTTCCTCCCGGCCGAGGACAGGCACTACTACCCGAAGAGCTACCTGCTCAACAAGCTCTCCGTGGCGCTTGCTGGCAGGGTCGCGGAGAAGCTCATCTTCGAGGACGTATCCAGCGGGGCGCAGGACGACCTCAAGGGCGCGACCACGCTTGCCGAGAGGATGGTGGCGCAGTGGGGCATGAGCGAGAAGGTCGGGCCCGTCAGCTTAGGACGCGGCGAGGAGCACCCGTTCCTCGGCAGGGAGCTCGGTATCCCCAAGAGGTACAGCGAGGACATGGCGTGGCTGATGGACCAGGAGATACGCGAGCTGATAGTCGAGGCGGAGAGGAAGGCGGACGAGCTTCTGAAAGCCCAGAAAGAGACGCTCGTAGCCCTCGCGGAGACGCTCATAAAGGAGGAGACGCTCGACAGGGCCGACGTGGAGCGCATTATAAAGGAGATGAAAGGGCAAAGAAGGGTAGGATGACAGGCCATGCTTCGAGACCCTTCCTGGAAATTCTTTTCACGAATCCTTGCATTTCTTACCTCGGACATCTATAATAAACCACGCGACTCATTCGGAAGATATGGAAAAGAAAAAGGTGTTCATAGCGGACGACCACCCGGTGTTGAGGGGCGGGATAAAGTCGACTCTATCGGCTGCGGCGGTCTACGAGGTCGTCGGCGAGGCCGACAACGGGACCGATGCGCTCAAGGGCATAACCTCCCTTGAGCCCGACATCGCGATCCTCGACGTCACCATGCCGGAGCTCAGCGGCATAACCGTCACCCGGCGCGCCACCGAGGCGCTTGCCGACCTCAAGGTGATAATCCTCTCGATGCACACCGAGCCCATCTACGCCATAGACGCGTTCAGGGCCGGGGCCATGGCCTACGTCCTGAAGGACTCACCGCCCGAGGAGCTCCTTAAGGCGCTCTCCAAGGTCTGCACGGGGAACAAGTACGCAAGCCCCGCCGTCTCCGAGGAGCTGTTCAACGACTTCGTTGACATGGTCAGAAAGGACAAGTCATCTTCGGACCCCTTCGACACCCTCTCCGGGAGGGAGCGGGAGATACT
>JBHHYT010000146.1:0-2953 GCA_046757705.1 Thermodesulfobacteriota bacterium | reverse complement strand
CTCTCTCTCGTCCTCCGGGCGCGGCTCGGGCAATGCAGTATCAAGTTCCTCACCCGGATGGATAATCGCCATGACCGGGGGCTCCCTCAAGCACTCCGGCTTCATCTCCGCACCTCCCACGCCACATGGTATGGCGGTGTCAGCCTGTCCATCTCCCTCACTTGCCGGGCAAACATCAGGGCCTCTGCGCGCTCCTGCTGCGCGAGCCGCCGCTCCATCACCCTGTCCACCCGGTAAATCCCGAAGGCGCAGACCACGGCAAAGACCGTCAGCGCCACCAGCAGAAAGCGCGTCGTCATGGCGTCACCTCCGTTCTGGCAATCTCCTTGCCCGCCCCGGCCGGGGTGCGGGTAATCTGGTGTATGGTCATGAGTACGAGGATGCCGATGAGCGCGCTGATCACCAGCCCGTATAAAATCCCCTTCGCCGCGCTCAGGTTGTCCTCATCGTGCGGGTCCGTCGGTATCATAAGTCCTCCCTGTCGAGCACAGCTTTGACCGTCTGCGGGTGCCAGCGGCCCTCTCTGCGCTTCACCTTGCCGTAGCCCTTGGTGGGTACGCCGTTTTTATTGAGTGTGTCTGCTATCGCCTGAAGGGACGCGCCGTCGAGCTTCATGTCTGCCATGGTCGAGATAATGCTCTGCTCGTACAGGTTCGCCTGCAGCTCCCCGTCCACATCGTCCCACCCGTAAGGCGCGTGGTTGTAGACCTGCCCCGCGGCCTTCTTGTGCCTGAGCGCGTCGCGCGTGCGCTCGCTTATAAGTTCGCGCTCGAAGGCCGCCTGAGAGACGATGATGGCGAAGATATGCCGGCCCATGGCCGTCGTGGTGTCAATATGCTCGGTAACGGAGTGGAGCGTGACGCCGGCGCTCCGGAGCTCCTCCTCGGTCACGAGCGCGTCTATGCGGTTGCGGAAGAGGCGGTCTATCTTGTAGACGATGATGCCCTCTATCTCGGCGCGGCGGGCCATCTCGAAGAGGCATTGAACGCCCGGCCGTCCCTTGATGTCCTTGGCGCTTATGCCCTCGTCGCGCTCGATCACCTCGATGTCGAGGTCGTAAACCTTGCAATACGCCCGGAGCTTCTCTTCCTGAAGGTCGAGCGAGATGCCCTCCTTCGCCTGCTCCTCGGTCGAGACCCTTATGTACGCGCCGACTTTCATAAGCCTCCTTGTTTTTAGGAAGCCCGGGGAGGTCGCCCTCCCCGGGTGGATGAAGCTGGGTGCCGATGCGCCCGGCTTTGCGCCCCCGAAGGGGTGATGGAGGAAGTGCGGGTGGAACGTCTCAATCTATCGGGGCGCGGCCCTCCCCGGCGCCTTCGTCAGCGCCGCCTGCCTCTCGGGCCCTTCATCCCCCAGGCCCGCCCCGTGTTCAATCCTTTAAACACTCTCTCCGGCGGCCGCCATCTTGCGGTCTATCTGCGGCGCTGCTTCCCCCTTTTTCAAAGGGGGACTGAGGGGGATTTGCTGCGTTTCCCTTGACCGCCGCACAAGCTCGGCCGCGGACATCTTCCCATCGAACAACCTATGAACGAGACGTCTGCAATAAACGCTCGGCCTCAAACTCTTTCCTCCGTTGGCGGTTCCATTCGCGGCGGGGGCCGGGGTCTCCGGCGGCGTCCGCCCTGGCTATCATCTTTATGGCCAGCCTGCGCTCCGGGGTCAGGCCGAACTCGTCGACGTCCTGCTTCGCCTTGAGCGCCTTGACCTCCGCGGCGAGCCCCTTGACGAGCCGCTTGAGCTCCTCTATCTCGGCGTCCCTACTCACCGCCCATCTCCTTCAGGAGCATGAACAGCCCCATGCCCGCCTCGAAGTCCTCGAGGAGCTCGCGGTAGATGCGCTTCATCTCCGCTTTGGAGACGTAGCCGTCCGCGAGGCTCTTCGAGACCTCGCCGCATGTCTCCCCGAACTCGCGCGTCCATGAAAGGAGCGCGGTCTGCACCGTCTCCGGGCAGGTCTTCACGTCCGGCATCTTCACCGGCGGGAAAAAGCGAAAACGGGCGCACAGCCATTTGATAGGCAGATGCGCCCGCTCGGGGTCTTTGCGTTCGATTGTGGAGATTACTATCTCTGCGCGGTCGAGGAAGTTGCGCGCACCGGACTGGGTGAAATCCGCCTCGGTCGCCGGGGCCTCTTTCCACTTGCCGACTATGGACGGGCCGAGGTTCAATGCGCGGGCCACCTCCGGGGTGTCTCTACGGATGGTCTCTTCGAGGACTTCGTGGCTCTGCCAGAGTTTCAGGTCTTTCCCGCTTCCGCTCATTCCAACGCTCCGCTCAACTTGTACTTCCTCTATTCGCCTCCCCCTGCTACCCTCTCCCCATGCCTAAACCGTTGATTTATAGCCCGTGGCGTGGTACTCTTCCGCTCAAAAGGTACAGACGGAGCCCGCTTCATCCCCGCCAGGAGAACTCGGCGGGCCCGTCTGTCTTGTGCCGTGGGTACGTAGGTGGGGCCTGCGTATGCCCGGCGGCTCAAGCCGTTTAAAAACCGTGAAGGAGGTCCCTGTGTTCGACAAAAAATCCGCTCAAGAAAGCCGTGACATATGCCAGAAGATGCTTAATGAGCTAAACGCCATGAAGCAGGACAAGGAGCCTTTGCACCCCGAGTCCGCTATCTCGGCCCTGACCGTTCTTTGCCACAACCTTCATCAGCGTCTTTGTCTTCTTGAAGGCGTGCAGCCAGAAGAGGGGTAAGCCTTTCTAAATCATCGAGGCTTACATCATCGGGTATCTGGGCAAAAGCTTCGCAGGCCGGAAGCTTGCGGAGCCTCATTCTGTAGCGGGCCTTTAAAAACTCTATTCTGCCAACGGAGGCCGTGGACAGAAAGCCGACGATACGCAATAGTTCATCTACGGTCTTACCTTCGTCGATGAACGATTGAAGGAACGCTAAACAACGCTTTTTGTCTTGCTCGGAAAGTTTTTCCATCGCAGGCCCCCTTTGTTTGATGTG
>JBHHYT010000145.1:0-3050 GCA_046757705.1 Thermodesulfobacteriota bacterium | reverse complement strand
GAGTCGTTCGTTGGGACGGAGAAGAAGGACGCCCCGAAGGGGAAGGGCGCGGCGAAGGCGAAGAAGGCCGCGACCGGCAGGGGGGCGGCGGCGCCGAAGGCCAGGAAGGCGGCGCTGAAAAAATGAGGATAAACTTCACGAAGATGCACGGGCTCGGCAACGACTTCATCCTGCTCGACTGCACTAAAAAAGAGATACCCGGCGTCCAAAGGGTCGTAAGGAAGCTCGCCGACCGCAGGTTCGGGGTGGGTTTTGACCAGGCGTTGGTACTGAGGAGGTCAAAGAAGGCCGACTTCCGCATGGACATCTACAACAACGACGGTGGCAGGGTGGAGATGTGCGGCAACGGCATAAGGTGCCTTGCGAGCTACGTCTGGTCCAGGCGCCTGTCGAGGAAGCGGCGGCTTGCGATAGAGACGCTCGCCGGCATAATAAGGCCGGAGCGGGACGGCGCGCTCGTAAGGGTGGACATGGGCGAGCCGGTGCTCGACGGCCCCCTGATACCGGCCAGGGCAAAGGGGCGGGTCATAGACCGTCCGCTCAAGGCGCTCGACAGGGTCTTTGACGTCACCTGTGTCTCCATGGGCAACCCGCACTGCGTCATCTTCGTGGACGATGTGGACGGCTTTGCGGTCGACAGGTACGGCCCGGTCATAGAGCGCGACGGCTTCTTCCCGAAGAGGACGAACGTGGAGTTCATAGAGGTCGTCAACAGGAGGAAGCTCAGGATGCGCGTCTGGGAGCGCGGCGCGGGAGAGACGCTCGCCTGCGGCACCGGGGCCTCGGCCTCGGCGGTGGCCGCGGCGATAAAGGGGCTCGCCGGCAGGAAGGCGAGCGTGGTATTGAAGGGCGGCACGCTCAAGATAGAGTGGGCCAAGGACAACCACGTCTACATGACCGGCCCGGCCGAGACGGTCTTTACCGGCACGGCGGATGTATAAAAGGGTTGATATTTTTTCATTTGTCGGTAAATTTGTACCTAGGGTTTCCTCATAATACCCTCCCCCTTGATGGGGGAGGGCAGGGTGGGGGTGTTTTTCAATACCACCCTCCCCTCAGTCCCCTCCCATTGAGGGAGGGGAAGTTTCAGGAGATGTCCCGCGGTCTTCCGGCGGGGTTCATTGACCAGTAGAGGCTAAAAAGCGCAGGGTCCGGGCTGGCGCCCGGCTGTTTCGATACAAGGAGGAATACAAGATGTTCAAGGGTTCCATGACCGCCCTCGTGACGCCCTTCAAGGGCGGCGTCATCGACGAGCAGGCATTCAAGTCCCTCATAGAGTTCCAGATAGAGAACGGCACCGACGGGCTCGTGCCCTGCGGCACCACGGGCGAGAGCGCCACGCTTTCACACGCGGAGCACGACAGCGTAATAGAGCTTACCATCGAGGCCGCCGCGGGCAGGGTGCCGGTGATAGCGGGCACGGGCTCGAACTCCACGGCCGAGACCATACGGCTTACAAGGCACGCCGAGGCCGCTGGAGCGGACGCCGCCCTTCTCATAACGCCGTACTACAACAAGCCCACGCAGCAGGGGCTTTACGAGCATTACAAGAGGATAGCCGAGGAGGTCTCCATACCCCTGATACTCTACAACGTGCCGGGGCGCACGAGCGTGAACATGGCCCCGGAGACGGTTGCCCGGCTCTCGGAGCTCCAGAACGTGGCGGGTATAAAGGAGGCCACGGGGGACCTAAAGCAGGTGAGCGAGGTAATAGAGTTCTCGAGGGACGGCTTCGCCGTGCTTTCCGGCGACGACTTCGTCACCGTGCCCATGCTCGCCATAGGGGGGAGCGGGGTCATATCAGTCACCTCGAACATCGTCCCGGCCCGGATGTCGAGGATGGTCAACGGCTATATGGACGGGGATACGGAGGAGGCCCTGAGGCTGCACTTCGGTCTCCAGGCGCTCCACCGCGCCATGTTCATCGAGACGAACCCTATCCCGGTAAAGACCGCCCTTGCGGCGATGGGCAGGATAGAGGAGGAGTTCAGGCTCCCGCTCGTGAGGATGTCCGAGGCCAACAGGGCGCGCCTTCTGGACGCGCTCGGCGCTTACGGGCTCGGGGTAACGAAGGGGCAAGGGGGTTAAAAGCATGATAAACATCGCTGTAACAGGTGCGGGCGGAAGGATGGGCAGGGCGATAATAAACGCCATAGCCGGGAACTCTCAGGTAAAGCTCTCCGGGGCGCTCGAAAGGGACGGGTCCCCGTTTCTCGGCAAGGACGCCGGAGAGATGGCCGCCGCCGGAAAGATGGACGTCAGGATAACCGGCAGCATCGAGAAGGCCATAAAGAAGGCGGACGTCATAATAGACTTCTCCGCGCCCGATGCGACGATGAAGACTCTGGAGGCGGCGGTGGAGGACAGGGTCTCGATGGTCATAGGCACCACGGGCATTTCCCACCACCAGCGCGAGCGCATAAAGGAGCTTTCGGACAGGATACGCATCGTGATGGCCCCGAACATGAGCATCGGCGTGAACCTGCTCTTGAAGCTCGTCGCGGACGCCGCCCGCATCCTCGGCGACGACTACGACGTGGAAATAGTGGAGGCCCACCACAGGCACAAGAAGGACGCCCCGTCCGGCACCGCCATCCGCATAGCAGAGGTGGTGGCCGCCTCCCTTGACAGGGACTTCGAGAATGTGGCCGTCTATGAGAGAAAGGGCATAATAGGCGAGCGCAGGCCGGAGGAGATAGGCATACAGACCGTGCGCGCCGGGGACATAGTCGGCGACCACACCGTCATCTTCGGCGGTATAGGCGAGAGGGTGGAGATAGTGCACAAGGCATCCTCCAGGGCGACCTTCGCCATGGGCGCGGTAAAGGCCGCGGTCTGGCTCTCAGAGAGGCCGAACGGATTGTACGACATGCAGGACGTGCTCGGGTTCAAGGCCCACCCTTAGGCCGGGGGCCGCGAGACTTGCGCCCCCACGGTGGGGCCTGTCGATGCAAACCCTCCGGGAGAAGGGAGAACCTTTTATAAAATCGGCCATAAAACCTCGAGCTTTTAAGCTCGGGGATGAACGGCCGCCCGGAGCGGAGCCAGAT
>JBHHYT010000144.1:0-3089 GCA_046757705.1 Thermodesulfobacteriota bacterium | reverse complement strand
TGGTCATGCGTTACGGCCATCATTATCCCGAGAGTCTCAGGGCGGGGGTGAAGGTGCTCGACGGTATCAAGGATGAATCCTGCGAGATTGTGTCACAATTTGGTCACAATCGGGCCAAATGAAAAATGCAGGCCAGGAGTCGGATGCTGTAACTCCTTGACCTGCATGTGTTTTTATGGTGCCCAGAGACGGAATCGAACCGCCGACACGAGGATTTTCAGTCCTCTGCTCTACCGGCTGAGCTATCTGGGCAATATTTGAAACAGACTATCTAAGTTAATTTAAACCCGTGGATTTGTCAAGAATTTTTAAGAGTTTCAGCCCCCCGGTTCAGGTGTCCAGGTCGCCGAGCTCGTATTGAAGGATGGTGAGCGCCGCCACGGCCGCCGTCTCCGCCCGCAGGATGCGCGGCCCGAGGCCCACGCTCCTGAACCCCTCGCGTTGCGCGGCCTCCACGTCCTCTCCGGAAAAGCCACCCTCCGGCCCCACGAGCACCACGACACGCTCCGCCTCCGTGCCCCGCAACGCATCCCTCATGCCCCCGGCCTCGCCTATACCCTCCCAGAGAGCGAGCTTCAAGAACCCCTCGCGCCCGGCCGTCGCGTCCTTCAAATCCCCGGCCACGGTAACGCGCGTCACCACCGTGCGGCCGCACTGCTTGGCCGCCTCTATGGCGACCTTCCTCCAGCGCGCCTCTTTAGACCTGTTCGGCGCAAGGGGCACCGTGCGTGCCGTGGTGTAGAAAGATACCTCGGCGGCGCCGAGCTCCGTCGCCTTCTGGATGATGAACTCCGGCTTGTCCCCCTTCAGGAGGCCCTGCAGGAGTATGACCTCAACGGGGCTCTCGTGCGACTCCCGCGCCCGGCCCCGTACAGTCACCTCGGCAAAGTCCCTGCCGACCTCCTCCACCGTGCCGTGAAGCTCCAGACCCTTGCCGTTAAAGAGCGCCACCACATCCCCGGCCCTGAGCCTCAAGACCCTCTTGAGGTGAGCGAACTCCGCCCCGGCTATTCGCGCGCTCCGGGTCTGCTCGTCTATATCTTCGACGAAGAACCTTCTCATCCCTTGGCCGCCGGTTTTTCAAAGACGAGCGCCGCCCACTCGCCGGAGGTGTACTTCTTGTAAAGCTTGAGCCCTGCGGCCCGGTAGGTCTCCTCGACGGCCGCGCTCTCCTCCACCAGTATGCCGGAGAGGATGAGAAAACCGCCATCCTTCAACTTCCCGCAAAGCTCCGGGGCGAGCACCGTAAGCTCGCCCGCGAGTATGTTGGCGGCGACCATCGGGAACCGGCCGCGCACCCTCGAAGGCGCAAGCCCGGAAAGAGTGATCTTCACCCTGTTGGCCCGGGCGTTCTTCCGGGCGACCTTGAGCGCCACCCGGTCTATCTCCGTGCCGACGGCCTTTCTCACGCCGAGCTTCTTCGCCGCTATGGCGAGCACGCCCGTGCCCGTGCCGACGTCCAGAAAGCCGGAGCGCAGCCCCTTCAACTTCCTGTCTGTCAAAAGGCGTAGCATGGCCCGCAGGCACATCTTCGTGGTCTCGTGCCCCCCGGTGCCGAACGCCATGCCCGGGTCTATCTCGATTACCTTCTCGCCGGGCCTCCTGGCCGCCTTGCTCCACGACGGCCTCACCAGAACGGACACGCCGCCGAAGCCGACCCTCACGGGGCGCAGGCCCGTCTTCCACTTCACCTCCCAGTCGCGGTCCTTGAAAGGCGCGGCCCCGATCGACCAGCCGAGCTTCAGCAGGTCCCTTTTAAGGCGCGCGACCTGCTCTTCGGAGCCCACCGGGAGATACGCCTTGAAGACCGCTTCCGGGGCGATGTCGAAAGGCCCGCTCGTGTCCTCCTCCTCCCACTTGCTGAAAGAGACGAGACGCCCCGCTATCGTGCTGTCGTCCTGCTCCATGACGCCGGGGCTGCCGGCCTCGATCAGCAGCAGCGCGGCGAGGTCCTTGTTATCCTGCGGCCCCGTGGCCTTTATCTCCAGCCATCTATCGGCCATTGCCTCTCCCGTTCATTGGCGCTGGACGCCCTATGACCTCATGTTCACGAACTGGAGGTCTATGTCGAGATCCTTTGCCTTGAGCATCTGGATGACCTCTTGCAGGTCGTCTATCTTCTTGCCGGTCACGCGCACCTGTTCGTCCTGAATCTGGCTCTGCACCTTGAGCTTCGCGCCCTTTATGAGCTTCACTATCTCCTTGCCCTTTTCCGTGGGTATGCCCTGGCGCAGCTTCAACGACTGCCTCTTCATGGAGCCGGAGGCCTCTTCCACCTTGCCGTACTCCACCGCCTTCAACGAGACCCCGCGCTTTACCAGCTTGCTCTGCAATATGTCGGTAACGCTCCTGAGCTTGTTGTCGTCGTCACCGAGCAAGACGATCTCCTCCTTCTTGTCCCACTTTATCTCGCTCTTCGAACCCTTGAAGTCGTAGCGCTGCTGCAGCTCCTTCTGCGCCTGGTTTACGGCGTTGTCCACCTCCTGCACGTCCACCTTTGAAACGATATCGAATGACGGCATCTGTACTCACCTCCGCTTTGGATTTTTTCGAGGATGCTGACAAGACGGTGAAGGAGCTTTTTTGGGGGGAACTTTCTGTAGAAAGTTCCCCCCAAAGAAGTCCCTTCATCACCCTGTCAGGGTCTTATGACGCTTGCGCCCTCCGGGGGTATGAACTCGAACATGAGGTCCGTGAGGGCGTTATTTATCTTTATATCGTTGAAGCTCACCTGTGTTTCGTTGCCGAAGTGGTCGAAGACCCTGGTCTTTACGGCGAGCATACTCTTTTTATCGACGTCCATGAGGAGTTTTTTCAGGTTGGGCTGCGGCGTCCTGGGCGTAAGCTCCAGCGTCCATGTCTCCGTGTCCTGGGCCGCCAGTCTTATGTCGAAGTCTTTTTCGAGGTCTCCGATGCCGGAGAGGAAGTCGGTGGCGATGCCGGAGGCCGCGGCGTCCGCGGGCCTGCTGATGACCTGGTTGAGGTCGGGCTGATAGACCCATACGGTCTTGCCGTTGCTGACTATCTCGTCCTTGACCGGCTCCCTGTAGTCCCACCGCATCTTGCCCGGTTTTTTCAGGTAGACCTTG
>JBHHYT010000143.1:0-3100 GCA_046757705.1 Thermodesulfobacteriota bacterium | reverse complement strand
AGTGTTTTCACAGAGTTGCACGCCCAATAACCCCTACCGTCCCGCCGAAAGAGGCAAAAACTACTTCTACACCACCTTCGTCGAGCCGCCCAAGCACCTCGACCCGGCGCGCGCCTACAGCTCCGACGAGTACAACTTCCTCGCGCAGATATACGAGCCCCCGCTGCAGTACCATTACCTCAAGCGCCCTTATATGCTCGTGCCCCTTACGGCCGACGACATGCCGGAGGCGGCCTACTTCGACGCGGCAGGCAGGAGGCTCGCCCCGGACGCGGAGCCCGGGGCTGTGAGCAGGGCGGTCTACGAGATAAGGATAAAGGAGGGGATGCGCTATCAGGCGCACCCAGCCTTCGCCACCGGGCCGGGGGGCGAGCCCCTGTACATGGACCTCTCGGAGGAGGACCTCGACGGCATATACCAGACCAGGGACTTCCCTGTGAAGGGGACGAGGGAGGTCCGTGCCGGGGACTACGTGAACGAGATACGGCGGCTCGCGGACCCGAGGGTCGAAAGCCCGGTGCTCTCGATACTCGAAAAGTACGTGCTCGGGATGAAGGAGTTCTCCGAGGCGCTCAGGGCCGACGTAGAGGAGATAAGGAGAAAGAGGCGGCAAGCCGCCGGGGCCGCCTACAACCAGTCCCTCGACGAGCGTGCCAACCCCATCGTGCTCGACTACTCGGCCCACCCGTTCCCCGGCGCCGTGGAGGTCGACGACCACACCTTCAGGATAATACTCAAGACCAAGTACCCGCAGTTCATCTACTGGCTCGCCATGCCGTTCTTCGCGCCCATGCCGCCGGAGGCGGAACGGTTCTACTCCCAGGCGGTCCTGCGCGACAGGAACATCACGCTCGACCGCTTCCCGGTCGGTACCGGCCCGTACATGATGGACACCTTCAACCCGAACATGGAGATAATACTGGCGCGCAACGCCAACTTCCGCGGCGAGAAGTACCCCTCCGAGGGCGAGGCCGGGGACAGGCAGAAGGGGCTCCTCAAGGACGCGGGCAGGCCCATGCCCTTCATAGACAGGATAGTCTTCAAGCTCGAGAAGGAGGCCATACCGCGCTGGAACAAGTTCCTGCAGGGCTATTACGACAACTCCGGGATAACCTCCGAGAGCTTCGACCAGGCGGTCTCCATCTCGGAGGCGGGCAGGGCCGGGCTTACGGGCGCCATGAAGGACAAGGGCATCACTCTGATAACCTCGGTGAGGCCTGCCACTTACTACGCCGGTTTCAACATGCTCGACGACGCCGTTGGCGGCTACTCCCCTGCCAGGCAGAAGCTCAGGCAGGCCATCTCCATCGCCCTCGACTACGAGGAGTACATAGAGATATTCAACAACGGGCGCGGCATCCCGGCCCACTCGCCGCTGCCGCCCTCGATATTCGGCCACCTCGACGGCAAGGAGGGGGTGAACCCCTATGTCTACAGATGGAACGGGGAGAAGGGGCGGGCGGAGCGCCGCTCCATCGAGTACGCAAAGAAGCTTATGGCACAGGCGGGGTACCCCGGCGGAAGGGACAAAAACGGCAGGCCTCTGGTCGTAACCTTCGACAACCCGTGGACGGGCGCCGACTCCACGCCGATGATAAACTGGTACATAAAGAGGTTCGGGCTCCTCGGCGTACAGCTCGAGAACAGGACGACCGACTACAACAGGTTTCAGGAGAAGATGCTCAGGGGCAACTTCCAGTTCTTCTCGTGGGGGTGGAACGCCGACTACCCCGACCCGGAGAACTTCTTCTTCCTGCTGGCCGGTTCGAACGGCAAGGTCGAGCACGGCGGGGAGAACGTCGCCAACTACGACAACCCGGAGTTCAACCGGCTCTTCAAGCTCATGGAGAACATGGACAACTCCCCCGAGAGGCTCGGGATAATAAGGGAGATGGTGGGGATCGTACAGAAGGACGCCCCCTGGGTCTGGGGCCTTCACCCCGTGGCCTTCGGCCTCTACCACGGCTGGGTCGGCAACGTAAAGTCGAACGCGATGGCGAACAACACGATGAAGTACCTGAGCATAGACGCGGCGGCGAGGGAACGGATGCGCTACCGCTGGAACAGGCCGAACTTCTGGCCGCTCATCATAATAGCGGCCATTATCGCCCTCTCGTCCCTGCCGGCGGTGATAACGATAAGGAAAAGGCGCGGCCTCGGCAAAAAAGGATAGACGCGGATGCTCGCATACATCATAAGAAGGCTCCTGTACGCCATACCGATCATCATCGGGGTCAACCTGCTGACGGCCCTCCTGTTCTTCTACGTGAACACGCCGGACGACATGGCCCGTAAGATACTCGGCGAGAAGAACGTAACGCCGCAGGCCATAGAGAACTGGAAGCAGGACCACGGGTACAACCTCCCGGCCTTCCTGAACACGAAAGAGCGGGGCGCGGCGCGGCTTACGCAGACCATATTCTTCCAGAAGTCCGTGCCGCTGCTCTGGTTCGACTTCGGGCGCTCGGACAGGAACAACATAGACATAGGGAGGTCCATAGGCAAGCGCATGTGGGCGAGCCTCGCCATAAGCGTGCCGATATTTTTCATAAGCGTCCTCGTCAACCTCTTCGCCGCCATGATGCTGGCGTACTACAGGGGTACGTACATCGACGTCTGGGGGGTCGTCCTGGCCGTGGTGATGATGTCCATCTCCACGCTCTTCTACATAATCGGCGGCCAGTACGTCCTCGGCAAGGTATTGAAGCTCTTCCCTATCTCCGGCTACGACACGGGCCTTTTCTCGCTGAAGTTCCTCGTCATGCCGGTGGTAATCGGCGTCCTCGGCTCCCTTGGCATAGGCGCGCGCTTCTACAGGACGGTCTTCCTCGAGGAGATGAACAAGGACTACGTAAGGACGGCGCGCGCCAAGGGGCTGACAGAGGGCAAGGTGCTCTTCAAGCACACGCTCAAGAACGCCATGATACCGGTCCTTACGAACGTGGTGGTCTCCATACCGTTTCTCTTTTACGGATCGCTCATCATGGAGACCTTCTTCGCCATACCGGGGCTCGGCAGCTTCACCATAGACGCCATACAGGCCCAGGACTTCGCCATCGTGCGCTCCATGGTATACCTCGGCTCGCTGCTCTACATAGCC
>JBHHYT010000142.1:0-3100 GCA_046757705.1 Thermodesulfobacteriota bacterium | reverse complement strand
TTGTCTCTCTGGCGAGGCTTTCTTGCTGACCGCGGAGGCGTGGAGCGGGGTTCCGGGGAACGAAGCGTGGGTGAGTTGGTTGGGGACGGGGGCGGCCGCCGGGTCTTTCGAAAAGGGGGGTCTTGAGGGGCTTATTCGGTGGCGACGACTATGGCGGACCTCACGCAGTTCTTCCCCTCCTTCTTCGCCTCGTACAGCGCGCTATCGGCGAGGTTTACGAAGTCGCCGGAGTTTATGACCTCATTGTGCGGGTAGGTGGCAACGCCGAAACTCAGGGTGATCTTGTCCTTTGCGAGGCCCGCGTAGGCGTGGCTCTCTATCATCTCCCTTATCCTCTCGGCCTCTTCCACCGCGCCCTTGAGCCTGGTGTGCGGCAGTATCACCGCGAACTCCTCGCCGCCGTAGCGCGCCACGATGTCCGTCTTCCTCACGCCCTTTTTTATCATGGCGGCTATCTCGCGCAGCACCACGTCGCCCACGCGGTGGCCGTAGGTGTCGTTGATGTGCTTGAAGTCGTCTATGTCCATCATTATTAGCGACAGCGTCGTCTCGTACCTTACCGCCCTCTCGAACTCCTCGTCGAGCCTCGAGTAGAAGGAGTTGTGGTTATATAGCGTGGTGAGGTGGTCCTTTACGGCCAGCTCCTTGAGGAACTCCCTCTCCTTCCTCACCTCCTCGTAAAGCCTCGCGTTCTTCAGGGCGTGGAACGAGGAGTTGGCGACTATCCTGCAGAAGTCTATCTCTTTTTTCGAGAACCCGCCCTCTTTCTTGCGCGTCCTCAAAAACAGCGTGCCGAGCACCTCGTCGTGGAAGACAATGGGCACGATGAGGACGCTCATGTCGTGAAGCTCCTGTATCTTGTCCTTCACGGGGGCCATTATCGGGTCCTCGACGATGTCGTCGAGCGCCAGCGGGGTCTTGCTCTCAACGACCCTCTGTATCTCCGGGTACTTGCCGAGGTCTATCCTCAGCTCCGTGACACCCGGGTTGTCGTGGGAGGCGAGCACGTAGCCCTCGTCGTCATGGGCGATAAGGAGTATAGAGCAGCGCACCGCCTCCGTCGTATCGGCCACCCGCGCGACTATGGTGTTCAACACCTCTGTGGGGTCGAGCGTGGCGGAAAGCTTGGTCGTGATCTCGAGGATGGTCTCCAGGTTCCTCTTGTCCTCCTCGAGCTCCTTGTAGAAGTCCCAGATGCGGAGCTGCGCCTTTACCCTCGCTATAAGCTCCGCCTCGTCTATGGGCTTTACCAGAAAGTCGTCGGCGCAGGTGGACAGCGCCCCCACGATGGTCTTCTTATCGGCCTTCCCGGAAATTATTATCACCGACGGGCGGCACTCCAGCTCCTTCTCCCGGAGCGTCCGGCAGACCTCCATGCCGTCCATGCCCGGCATCACGAGGTCGAGCAGTATCAGCGAAGGGGACCACTCCTCGGCCATCTCGAGCCCCTCGGCGCCGCCGCAGGCGTACCTGACCTCGTAGCCGTTATCCTGCAGTATGTCGTCTATAATCGCCTTGTTGGTAAGGTCGTCGTCGATGACAAGTATCCTGTGCCTGCCCTTGATGCCGCCACCGCATTTTTTCAATTGGATTTCCAATACACAACCTCTCTGGAGACATGAATTTACGGAAAAGGCCGTCCCGGGGAAAATACGGGGCCGGACGGATATCCGGCCCGGCAGGCGGCAAAAACCTTGACAAAACCGGCTACTTGCCTTACTATTTGCATCTAGGCCGGCGTAGCTCAGGGGTAGAGCAGCTGATTCGTAATCAGCAGGTCGCGGGTTCGAATCCCCCCGCCGGCTCCATTTTAATCCTCTCCAGTCGCCTTCTCCCCCCCCCGGTATTACCAGGTGCCTTGAAGACCGCAATGCCGATCAAGGACCGTCCCCGGTGCTGCAACCCTTTCATATAACTTACCGGTTACAAAGTCAAGGATATTTGTCACACCGTGGGCCCGAAGGCCGGGAGCGCGCCGTACCGAGGCCGTGGCCGGACAGAGGCCATCCGCCTCGCGGGACCGGGCGGCCGGCCCTCCCACCGATGTGGCCCCCTACCGGGGGTTGTCTATCAACCCGAGCAGGGCGTCCGCGGGCAGGTACCCGGGCACGAGACGGCCGTCCGGCAGGATGATGCCCGGAGTGCCCCTTATGCCCAGCTCCTCGGCAAGCTTCATGTTCGCGTCCACCTCGCCGGAATCGCACTCGGCCTTCGCAAGCTCCTTGTGCGCGAAGGCGTCCTCAAGCGCGGCTATGGAGCCGGCGCAGACTATGGACTTGCTCTTCTCATAGGCGTCGGGGTGGATGGCGAGCGGGTAGAGCTTTATGAAAAAGACGATGTCCTTGCGCGTGGCGACTATCTTTTTAAGCTCTGCGTGGAGCTTGATGCAGTACGGGCACTCGGGGTCGTCGAATACGATGACCCTCTTCGCGGCCTTCGGGTCCCCGAGCACGAGCGCCTTGTCGAGGGGTATCTTTTTCAGGTCGACCTTTTTGAGCGGGGCGCTCTCTCCAAGCTGCTCGAGGGCCGTGAACCTGCCCTCGACGAGGTACTTCTTGGCGAAGTCTATATACACCTGGAAGCTCTTGCCCCGCTGGGAGACCTCCACCTCCCATAGCCCCTTTACCGGGCTTACCCTTATGTCCTTTATCTCGGCCTTGAACCTGTCCACCTTCAGGAGCCTGGCCGCCTCCTCCCGGGTAAGGCTGTGGCAGTCGGTGCACTTGCCCATGCAGCCCGGCCCCTCGAATGCAGAGACCGCTTCGGCGGCGAAAAGGGGTGTGGAGCAAAGGAATACGAGAACCAGCAGAAGCCTTTTTATCATGGCGTCATCCTTTCTTTGAACATACATCACGAGCGCCGACCCCGCGGCTTGCCGGGAGGTTGGCGAGAGAACCGTTATCGTAAGACCCCGTCATGCCCAAGGGCCTCCACAACTTGCCCCGCAGGGCGCGACCGGCATATGATATCAGAAAAGCGTCTTGTGGGACAAAAGGATCCGCGGCAGCGTGAAAAACATAAAGGCTTGATATAAACCACTCCGGGCTAAAGCCCGGAGTTTCCGCGCTTCCCCTCCCTCGATGGGAGGGGATTGAGGGGA
>JBHHYT010000141.1:0-3162 GCA_046757705.1 Thermodesulfobacteriota bacterium | reverse complement strand
AGAAGAAGGTCCTCGACGGCGTCGACCTCGAGATAGAGGCGGGCAAGATTACCGTCATCATAGGCCGCAGCGGCGAGGGAAAGAGCGTCCTTATCAAGCACATCATCGGCCTGCTGAGGCCGGACGAAGGCTCCATAGAGCTCGACGGGCTGGACATAACCGCCATCAAGGAGCGGGAGTTCAACGAGATACGCAAGCGCTTCGGCATGCTCTTTCAGGGCGCGGCCCTCTTCGACTCCATGACGGTCGCGCAAAACGTCGGCTTCCCCCTCAAGGAACATACCGACCTGAACGACGAGGACATCCTCAAGGTGGTCAGCGAAAAGCTCAAGCGGGTCGGCCTCGTCGGCGTCGAGGAGGTGATGCCGAGCGATCTGAGCGGGGGCATGAAGAAAAGGGTGGGGCTCGCAAGGGCCATCGTCATGGACCCGGAGATAGTCCTCTTCGATGAGCCGACCACGGGGCTCGACCCCATCATGAGCGACTCCATAGCCGACCTCGTCCTCGACACCCAGCGCGCCCTGAAGACCACGTACATACTGATAACCCACGACATCCCGTTCACCTACAAGATAGCCGACAAGATAGCCATGCTCCACGAGGGGCGCGTAATAGAGCAGGGGAGCGTGGATGAGATGCAGCACAACCCCAACCCTATCCTGCGCCAGTTCCTCGAAGGCAGGGCCGAAGGGCCCATAAAGGTATATTAGGGATAACCCCGTCTATGGCAGACAAACGATCATCACTCCTCAAACTCAGCCCGGAAGCGAAGGTGGGCCTGTTCGTGCTCGTGGGCATCATCCTGCTCGCCTATATGTCCATGCGCCTCGGCGGCATCAAGTTCGGCGGTGCGGAGGGGTACGACATAAGCGTGAACTTCGACTCCGCCGCCGGGCTTGACAACAACGCCTCCGTGCGGCTCGCGGGCGTGGAGGTGGGGCGCGTAAAGGACATAGCCCTGAAGAACAACAAGGCGCACGTCGTCATCGAGATAAAAAAGGGGTTCAAGATAGGCAAGGACTTCACGGCCCTTCTGACCACCAAGGGGCTGCTCGGCGAGAAGTACCTGGAGCTCATCCCCGGCTCCCCCTCGGCCCCTGCCCTCAAGCCGGGTGAAGAGATAACGCACACGCGCAGCTACGCGGACATGGACAGGCTTATCTCCATGCTGAGCGACGTCTCCGTCGACATAAGGAAGGTAAGCGAATCTCTCGGCAACGTGCTCGGCGGAAAAGAGGGAGAGACCACGCTCCGGAACATCATAAAAAACATCGAGGAGCTCTCGTTCAGGGTAAACCGCATGGTCGCCAGGAACGACGAGCAGCTCGGACGCATCATAAAGAACCTGGACCAGTTCACCACGCTTCTGAGCAACGAGGGGCCAGCCATTACCACAGACCTCAAGCTGGCGATCAGGAACCTCAACGAGGCGCTCGTCAAGACGTCCGTCAACCTCAACGACATGATAGACGAGAACCGCGGCAACCTCAGGGACGGGGTGGAGAACCTCAAACTCGCCTCCCAGAGCCTCCAGCAGGCCATGAACACGGTCAACAGGGTCACCAACGAGATAGGCCCGAACATAAAGCAGACCATCGCCTCCGTGGGCTCCATAGCCAAGAAGATAGACCGCGGAGAGGGCACCATCGGCAAGATGCTCAACGACGACTCGCTTCACAAGAACATCAACAAGACCGTGACCGGCATAAACAAGCTCATAGACAAGACCGAGAGCTTCCACACCTTCATAGGCTACAGGGGCGAGTTCCTCTTCGACGCCAGGGAGACGAAGAGCTACTTCACGCTCCGCATCCAGCCCAAGAGCGACAAGTTCTACCTCATCGAGGTGGTGGACGACCCGAGGGGCAAGCGGACGGAAGAGACACGCCAGGTAGTCACCGGCGGTGTGACCACCACCACCGTGGAGACGAAGACGACCGACGCGCTGAAGTTCTCCGCCCAGATAGCAAAGAGGCTCAAGGGCTTTACGCTGCGCGGCGGCATAATCGAGAGCACCGGGGGCGTGGGCATAGACTACAGCGCCTTCTCCGACAGGCTGAAGATCTCCCTCGACGCCTTCGACTTCGGCCAGGAGGGCAACCCGCACCTGAAGGCCGGGGGCACCGTCTATCTAAACAAGTTCTTCTACCTTACCGCCGGCTACGACGACTTCATGAGCAAGGTCGGCCTCGACTCCGCGTACGTGGGCATAGGCCTGCAGTTCGACGACGAGGACCTGAAGTACCTCTTCTCAAGCGCGCCGCCCATCTCCTTCCAGTAGGGCACCCCTTCCGCGGGCCGCGCAAGGGCGCGACAGGCCCCGCCGGGGTCCGCGGCGCCTCCCCCTCCTCCCCGGACAGGGAAATCTCATAAAAAAGCCTCCGGGAGCTTGATTAGAACCGGCAAAAAATGTTAAAAGGTTCTGTCCGGGCCACGAACGGGGCCGAACGCCCGGTGCGGCTTTCCGGGCCGTGCGCGGGGTGTACGCGAGCCGGGCCCCCGGGCCGGGAAAACCTTGGAAACTATCGAAATAGATTACAAAAAAAGCGGCATCGGGGTCGCCCTCGACGTGGGCACGACCACGATAGCCGGGGCGTGCGTGGACCTCTCCGACGGCCACGTCATCGCCCGGACCTCCCTTGAGAACCCGCAGTCCCGTTGGGGGCGCGACGTAGTATCGAGGCTCGAGGCGGTGTGCGCCGAGCCGGGGCTGCTGACCGAGCTCTCCGCGAGCCTCGTCGGGGCCTGCAACAGCATCATACGCTGGCTTGCCAAGGGCGCGCCCGTGGCCGGGATAACCGCAGCCGGCAACCCGCTCATGGAGCACCTGCTCCTCGGGGTCTCGCCGGAGCCGCTATCGAGGGTGCCCTACCGCCCGGCCTTCAAGGAGGCGCAGAGGATGGATGCCGGGCAGACCGGCCTCTGCTCCTGCGCCCGGACCGAGCTCTATGTATTCCCGCTCATCGGCGGCTTCGTGGGCGGGGACGCCGTGGCAGTCGCCCTGAGCCTCGGCCTCAAGGGAGCGAAAGAGCCGGTGCTCGCCATAGACATAGGCACCAACAGCGAGATACTGCTCGCTTCGGGCCCTGACCTGTACGCCACGAGCGCCGCCGCCGGGCCCGCCTTCGAGGGCGGGCAGGTAAGCTCGGGGATGGTGGCGGG
>JBHHYT010000140.1:0-3241 GCA_046757705.1 Thermodesulfobacteriota bacterium | reverse complement strand
GGGCCCACGCCTGCGGCGTGGAGCCGCTTGGGCGCTATGCCGTAGTCCTTCGTAAGCACGCCCACGACCGCAGCCGCGCGGCGCTTCGAGAGCCCCATGTTGTAGTCGAGCGCGCCTGCGTTGTCCGTGTGCCCGACGACGTAGAGCTTCAGGCCGGGGTTCTTGTTGAGAAGCCCGGCTATCTCGCCGAGCGCCTGCTTCGATTCCTCTTTCACTTCCGAGCTGTCCGTATCAAAGTAGATGCCGTATACCGAGGCGTGTCCGGTGCGCTCGATATCATCGAGGAGCGCGTCCGCGTCGACCCTGACCAGCCCTGTCTCCATGGGCCGCGCCTCTACGACTACCAGCGTGTTATAGCCGTTGCTCTGGTCTACTATGACCGAGACGTATACGTCGCCCTCCGGGCGCACGAGCCTGCCGGTTATCACGCCGGTATTGGCGTACCCCCAGGAGGGCTGGAAGTATTTCTTGGGCAGCCTGCCACGGCCGCACTCCCCCTCGTAACACGAGTAGACGACCTCGAAGCCGCCCTTCGAGAGCCCCTCCCTGTAGTTCCCGAGCACCTCCAGCCCGCTCCGCTCCCTCGGGGTGCGGTACCTGATGACCGTCACCTTGCCGTCCGCCTTGACGGACCTCTCGTAGACATACGACCTGCTCGATGCGTCGTAGCTCGACGTTCCGCCGGGCAGGGTCAAGCTGTCGAACTCCACCACCTTCGATTCCCAAACCCTGGAGCCGGGATACGGCTTGACGAGCGGATGCTCCTTCACCCCAACGACCGCATGGGCCGACAGGGAGAGTGTAAGCATGAAAAAAGCGGCGAAGAGCGCCTCTCTCCAACGTGCCATGATAGCCTCCTTAGTCTCCGCCGAGCAGGTTTCCGAGCAGGCCGCCGCGCTTCTCGCCCACGTCGCCGCCGCCCCCGGCCGATATGCGGTCGGCGAGGCGCGAGAGCGGCAGGCCCTGGATGTAGACCTTTCCAGGGCCCGAGAGCCTCGCCAGGAAGAGCCCCTCTCCGCCGAAGAGCGCGTTCCTGAATCCGCCGACCACCTGTATGTCGTAGTCCACGCTCGGGGCAAAGGCCACGATGCATCCCGTGTCCACGCGCACGGACTCTCCTGCGGCCAGGTCCCGCTCCATTATCGCGCCCCCGGCGTGGATGAAGGCAAGGCCGTCGCCCGTGAGCTTCTGGAGTATGAAGCCCTCGCCGCCGAAGAGGCCGGCGCCGAACCTCTTGGTAAAGGCCACCTCCACCTCGATGCCCTGCGCGGCGCAGAGGAAGGCGTCCTTCTGGCAGAGGAACGTTCCGCCGAGCGAGCCGAGCTCGAGCGGGACGACCTTGCCCGGGTACGGTGCGCCGAATGCCACGTGCCTCCTGCCCTCGCCCTGATGGGTAAAAGACGTTATGAAGAAGCTCTCGCCCGTGACCATGCGCTTGACCCCTCCCATGAGCCCGCCTGAAGCCGAGGTCTGCATCTCTATGCCGTCTTCCATGAACATCATGGCTCCGGCCTCGGCGCGCACCGTCTCGCCGGGGTCGAGCCCTATCTCGACTATCTGCATGTCGTCGCCGTGAATCTTGTAATCGATTGCGTCAGCCATCGTTATGCCTCCTTGTCACGTTGTTTCCCATTCCGTATCCCGCTGCGCCCCCGGCTACTTCCCGAAGAGCCCGCCGAGACCCTTCATAATCTCCTTTGCCTTCTCACCCACGTCTCCCATGGAGTTCGACCCCTCGTCCTGCTCCTCGTCGTATGAGCGGCGCCTGCCCCAGCCGCTCTCTTCACGCGAATCGTCCGGTACTGCGCCCCTATTCATGCCCCGGCCGCCCTCAACCGAGCCGGCGTCCCGGCCGCCCATCATCGGAACGGACGGCGGCGTAAACCCCGCGCCCGGGCCGCTCCTCTCCTCACCGGCATTGCTGAACTCCTCAATGCTCGCCGCACGCCTGTACCCCTTGGGGGCCTCGAAGACCGAGGCAGGTATCTTCTGCTTCTTCATGCTCACCACGGTCGTGACCTGGTCGGGCTTGCCCTTGCCGCTGAAATAGTGCTCTGTCTTCATCTCCATGCCCATGGCCTGTAGCTCCAGCTCCTTGATCTCAAGGCCGGTCGAGCGCATGAGCTCGGTCATGCGCTCGTCCATCTTCCTTATCTCGCCCGGGAGCTTGGCATTTGGCGCTATCCAGACCACGCTGTCGATACTGCCGCCAACTGAGACCCGGTACTTGAACGTGGGATAACCTGCTATCCTGCCGCCGTTGCCGAGTTTTTTAATCACGGGCTTCGTGGAGAGTCCCTTCATGCCGGGCATGTCCTTCATCCCTTCCGCCATCTTCTTCATGGCCTCGGACACTTTTTTCATGGTATCGAGCCACTCCTTGAGCGGGCCCTCGTAGTAGATGCGCCTCTTGCTGTTGACCATGAGTATCCTGCCGCGGTCGAGGTCGAAGACCGTCCAGCTCTCGTCCGTGCCCGTGCCCTCTCCGCCCTCGTTGCTGCGCACGCGCCCCTTGACCATGTACGACTTCTGCTCGCTCGATGAACTCCTGTAGCGGCCCTTGGACCTCGACCACGAGTAGCTGTCCACCCTCTCGGTCATCACCCACCCGGCCTGAGCGCTGAGCGGCGCGAGCACGAGCATAAGCACTGCAAGCACCGTCAATCTTATTTTCATCTTGTATGCCTCCTCTCCTTTGTTGTATTGCGATTAGACGGAACCCCGGGGGGGTCTTCCAAGTCCTCAGCGGCCCCGCTGCCGCTCCCTGCGCTCGATCTGCTCGAGGCGGTTGTCGGGCAGCGCGGGCCTGCGGTCCTTGATCCACCCGGGCCGACGGCCCTTCACGACCGGGCTGCCGACGGGCCCCGCCCTGCCGGGTTTCAACCTCTCCATTACGATCACGTTCGTCGGCGGACGCGTGCCCTTCCAGCTGTCGTATATCTGCAACACCTTCATCACGTCGCAACCCTGCTTCACATCGAGCCTGCGCATGTGCATGATGCGCGAGACGTCGTAGCGCGGCATGGAGGCCGGCGTGTCGTAGAGGAGGAGCGCCTCGTTGACGGACTGGTACAGACGGCCAGAGGCCCTGGGTACGAAACGCTTCCCATTCCTGTACCTCGTAACCTCGTAATTGCGCCTGTCCTGCGAGCCCTCGCCCTTCAAGAGCTCTATCTTCCAGACGAGGGGGTGGACCTCGTTGGTCCTGGTGTTGCGCTGCCTCCAGTTGCCCGAGAGGTCG
>JBHHYT010000139.1:0-3465 GCA_046757705.1 Thermodesulfobacteriota bacterium | reverse complement strand
GAACGCCCCGTCCTTTCCGAGTATGCCGAGCACGCTCCTGCCGGGGCAGTGGTTCCTCATGTCCCCCTTGCAGAACGTGCATTCGCCGCACCAGAGGTTTATCTCCCCGGTAACGCGCCTGCCCTCGAACCTGTCGTCTTCGCACTCCTGGACAACGCCGGAGAACTCGTGGCCGAGCACGCCGGTAAAGCCCATGTACCCTTTCGTTATCTCGATGTCCGTGGAGCAGACCCCGGCGCACGAAACCCTTACGAGCGCCTCACCCGGGCCGGGTGCAGGCGCGGGGTAGTCGCCCCTGAAAGAGGCCTTTCCGTCTTCAAACACGAGTGCGCGCATGATAGGCTTCGGCGTTGCACCCCGGCGGGCCGGGGCTACTCCGCCTTCCCGAACTCCTTCTTGTAGTATTCGCAGTACCGCTGGATGGGGCATCTCTCGCAGAGCGGGCCCCGCGCCTTGCAGGTCTTCCTGCCGTGGGAGATGAAGAGGTGCGTTGTAAGGGTCCACCTCTGCCCGGGTATCACCTCGCACAGGTCCTCCTCGACACGGTCCGGGTCGTCGGACGAGGTGAGGCCGAGGCGCCGGGCCACGCGCTTCACATGGGTGTCCACGGCAAGGGCGTCCTTGCCGAAGGCGTTGCCGAGCACGATGTTCGCCGTCTTCCTGCCCACGCCCGGGAGCTTCACAAGCTCCTCGAGCGTATCCGGCACCTTTCCGCCATGCACGGAGACGAGCCTCTCGCAGCACCCCTTGACGCTCTTCGCCTTGTTCCTGTAAAAGTTTATGGAGCCTATGGCGCGCTCAAGCTCATCGAGCGGGGCCCCGGCGTAGTCGGCTGCCGTGCGGTACTTCTTGAAAAGGCCGACGGTAACCTTGTTGACGAGCCTGTCTGTGGCCTGGGCCGAAAGGATGGTCGAAATGAGGAGTTCGAGGGGGTTCGAGTAGTTGACGGCGCTCCTGGCGCCGGGGAATTCGCGTTCGAGTATATCGAGGACCTTTTTGGCTTTTTCCCTTTTATCCATTGGTATGCCCGGTGGTATGCACGGTAAGGTCCATGGCAGGCCGTTGACGGCTGACAGGATGTTGAAAAAATCCATCCATGGCTTTTTCAACTGCGATATGGCAGGAATGAATCCGTCCAGATCTCACAAATTGCTCGACTTTTCAGTCTCGCAATCCGGCAATCCGTCCATGGATTGCTTCGGCAGGTTGTTTTTTTGGAAACCTGCTAATACGTCCTTTCTATCACATAGTCGGCAACGGCGAGAAGGGCCGCCCTGTCGATGTCGGGCTCGAACATGTCGAGGTTCTTCTTCGCATCCTCGATGTACCCGTGAGCCCTGTCTATCGTGTACTCTATGCCGCCGTACTTCTTTATAACAGAGATGACCAGCTCTACGGTCTTCTCGTCGAGGTCTACGGCGTCGGCCTCCACGGCCTTCCTTATAAGCGCCTTCTCGGCGTCGGTGGCGTGCTTGGACGCCTCGATCAGGGGCATCGTGACCTTGCCCTCCCTCAAGTCGTTGCCCACGGACTTGCCGAGGTCCTCGTCCGTGGATACGTAGTCGAAGCAGTCGTCCATGAGCTGGTACGCTATGCCGAGTCCCATGCCGTAGTTGGCGAGCGCCACCTCTTTTTCAAGCGATGCCCCGGCGAGTATGCCAGGAAGCTGCGCCGCGGCGGAGATGAGCACGGCTGTCTTGTTGGTCACCACGTCGAGGTACTCCTTCTCGGTCGTATCGGCGTCGCTGTGCTTCAGGAGCTGGAGCACCTCTCCCTCGGCCATGCGGGTCGTCGTGTGCGAAAGGATCTTGAGTATCCTCATATCCCCGTGCTGGACGGCCATGGAGAACGCCTTGGAGAGGAGGTAGTCGCCGACGAGGATGCTCGCCCCGTCCCCCCAGACGGTGTTCGCGCTGACGTTGCCGCGCCTGAGGTTCGCGTTGTCTACCACGTCGTCGTGGAGCAGGGTGGCCGTGTGTATGAACTCTATGACCCCGGCCAGCGGTATGTGGCGCTCTGCCGTGTAGCCGCAGAGCCTCGCGGAAAGGAGCAGTATCATGGGCCTGAACCTCTTGCCCCCGCTCTTCAGGATATATTCGCCGACCTTGCTCACAAGATAGACATCGGAGTTGAGGTTCTTCCTGAACCCGTCCTCCATCTTGCCGACGTCGTCCCTTATCAGGTCGAAGACCTCCTGTATGTGCATCTCTGATTCGGTTGACATTGCGTTGCCCGAGACCTTTCCTGAGAGGTTTTAATGGGTACATCCCCCCTGCGGGAGACGGCCCCCTGTTTAGAGGGGCATGCTCCCGATACGGCCGTTCCCTGCCATTCTGAAGGATTTTACGGGTAGATGTTACCCCATATACGGTAATCTGTCAAAGAGAAAAAGTATCCCTACCCGCGCCCGGAGGGCCGCCTAAAGGACGCAGATCTTCTTGAGCAGGCAACTCTCGCATCTCGCCGGGTCGGCCTTCCTGGGGCACCTGTCGAGTATGCCGAGGCGGCAGAGCGAAAAATCGTACTTTACGGGGTCGCCCGGGTCGAACTCCCGCAGCGCATCGGTTATCTCCTCGGCCATCTTCCAGTCTGGCGTCGAGCGGCGCGTAAGCCCTATGTACCTCGATATCCGAGCTATGTGGGTATCGAGCGGGATGACGAGCCTTGCCGGGTCCACCCCCTCCCAGATGCCGAAGTCGAGTCCGTCCCCCCTCCTGACCATCCACCTCAGGTACAGGTTCAGCCTCTTGCACGGGCTCTTGTCCACGGGCGTGGGGAAGAAAAACCTGACCCCGGCCGACTTCGGCAGGTGTTTTTTCCCGTAGACCGGCCCGGAGTCGAGGGCGAGGACGGATGTGGAGAAGGCGTGCAGGGCGCCCTTTATGTTCCTCTCCCCCGGGGCGTAGCCCCTCATGAAGAACCCGCCCACCGAGCCGCTCTGCTCTACCATCTGCCTGATGAAGTACAGGAGGCAGGCGATGTCCGGCCCCCGATTGAACCTGTGGACGAAGCCCGAGAAGGCCGGGGCGTCCCTGACCGGGTCGAACCCCATGACGAACCGGTGGGGCGAGGGGCCCATCACGCCGAGCACCTTCTCGACGCTCTTTTTTATCCCCTCCACGCGCCCGTAGGCGAGTGAAGCGCTCACGAGGCCCACCACCTCCCTGTCCCCCGGCGTAGAGAACCTGTGGACGAACTCAAGCGGGTCCGGGGAGAGGTACTCGAGGTCGAAGGTCGAGTAAAGGCGCTCAAGCTGCCTCTTGAGCTGTTTTTTTCCTCTATTTTCAGGGCTTTTCCGGGGCATCGGCTCACTATCGGGGCCCTTCCGGCCCGCTCGTCGAAGCTCCCCGCGCAAGACCGCGGGGGAGCTTCGACATACAAGGTATTATATGATTACACCTCGCCCGCCAACCCCGCACGGGACCGGGGAAAAGACGCTTGTGATGCTCGTTCAAGGATATATCA
>JBHHYT010000138.1:0-3547 GCA_046757705.1 Thermodesulfobacteriota bacterium | reverse complement strand
TGAGCATGTATCCGATCGTCTCAAGCGCCACGTCCCTGTAGAACGGGGCCCGGGTCAGCCCGTGGGCCATGGTGTAGAGCCGTGCGAGCAGGGCGTTGTCGTAGAGCATCTTCTCAAAATGCGGTATATCCCACCTCTCGTCCACGGAGTAGCGGTGAAAACCCCCGCCCACGTGGTCGTAGATGCCTCCCTCGGCCATGGCGTCCAGGGACTTCTTCGAGATCATAAGGGCGTCGTCATCGCCCGTGCGCCTGTGGTACTTCAAGAGGAAGCGCAGGAACATCGAGTGCGGGAACTTGGTGCCCCTGCCGAAGCCGCCGTTTACGGGGTCGAAGAAGAGGCGGGCCGCCTCGAAGGCCTCCCTGCCCGTCTCGGGGCCGAGGCCCGCGCCCTCGAACGGGACGGCCTTGCGGCTCAAGACCCGCTCTATGTCGGCGGTTACAGTGTCCACCCTCTCCCGGTCCCTGTTGAAGGCGAGCGTCACCGCCATAAGGACCTTCTTGAACGACGGCAGGCCGTGGCTGTCCTCCGGCGGGAAGTAGGATCCGCCGTAGAAGGGCACGCCCCCGGGGGTGGTAAAGACCGTAAGGGGCCAGCCCGCTTGCCCGGTCATCGCCTGCACGGCCTTCATGTAGAGGCTGTCCAGGTCCGGGCGCTCCTCCCTGTCCACCTTGATGTTTATGAAGTTCTCGTTCATCACCCGCGCCGTAGCCGTGTCCTCGAAGGACTCGCGCTCCATCACGTGGCACCAGTGGCAGGCGGAGTAGCCGATGGAGATGAGCACGGGCTTGCCCTCCTTCTTCGCCCTGGCGAACGCCTCCTGCGACCAAGGCCACCAGTCCACGGGATTGGCCGCGTGCTGGAGCAGGTAAGGGCTTTTCTCGTCCTTCAATCGGTTGGCGGCATCTGCCCGGGCTTTTGCCATCTTGCGTCCCCTCGTGTATAATCCGCGTATACTGGCGGCCTTGAAGTACCCGCTGATAAAAGCATATCGTAAAAACCGGGCGGCGCAAGCCGTCGCGTTTCAAACGGATTCCCCACGGGGCCCGCCGCCCCTTTGCGGGACGCAGGGAAAGGAGCAAAGGCATGAAAAGAGTGCTCGTGGCGCTTGCGCCGGGTTTCGAGGAGGTTGAGGCGCTCACGGTGGTGGACATACTCAGGAGGGCCGGGGCGGAGGTAACGGTGGCAGGCACCGCCGAAGGGCTCATAGAGGGCAGGAGCCGGATAAGGGTCGCCCCGGACAGGGTGCTCGATGAGGGGCTGGCCGCCGAGGGGTTCGACATGCTGGTCCTTCCCGGCGGCGGGCCCGGCACGGAGAACCTCAAGAAGAACGCTCTCGTGCTCGAGATGGTCAGGAGGCTCGACGCCCAAGGGGCGTTTGTAGCGGCCATCTGCGCCGCCACGACCGTTCTCTCTGAGGCGGGGGTCACGGCGGGCAGGAGGATGACCGGGCACCCCACGGTATGGGACAGGCTCAAGGCGAAGGAGGTCTCCACGGAGCGTGTGGTGGCCGACGGGAACCTGATAACGAGCCAGGGGGCGGGCACGGCCATGGAGTTCGCCTTCAGGCTCGCCGGGGCGCTCTTCGGCCCCAGGAAGGCAGAGGAGGTCAACAGGGGGGTCCTGGCGAGGGTCTGAGTCGATTTCCTCGCAATGACCCCACGCCTGTCGTTCTGAGCGAAGCGGAGAATCTGCTTTTTCGTTCCATTACAGGCCCCGGGATTCTTCGGTCGCTCCGCTCCCTCAGAATGACAACGACAGATCCCCCTCAGTCCCCCTTTGAAAAAGGGGGAAGCTTGCCCTATCCTTAAACCCGTCGTGTTTCTGTTTTTTAAAAACCCCGGGGGATTAGAGCGAGCGGGGAAGAGGGAGCCCTTCTGAGAGCCCTAATCACCGAAGCGCCCCGCGTGCAGGGGCGCAAACAGCGTTGAAAAATTATTGAAAATACATGGCCAATGGCCAGCCCCGGCATGACAATCATAAATCCACCTCTCTTACTATCACCCTAAGTCCCCCTTTTAAAAAGGGGGACTTTTTACCTCCCTCCCCTTGCTCCCCTCCCGTCTTCCATGAAGGGAGGGGAAATTGAAAAACCCCTCCCTTCATTGGCGATAGCGCCCCCTACACCGGGTCTATGTGCACGAAGGCCTTCTCTATGGAGCCGATACCCTCGATCTCCCGCTCCACCTTCTTGCCTATGGCGTGCGACTCCATGGTCGGCAGGTCCTTGTCGACCTCCACGTGTATCTCGACGTGTATGAAGTTGCCGACGTAATGCGCCCGCGCCGTATTTATGGCATTGACGCCGGGGATGCGCAGCGCCCCGGCCTTTATCTCCTCCATCATGTGATTTGATGGCGCCTGCCCCATCAGGTACGCTATGTTCTCCATGCCTATCCTGTAGCCGGCGTACATTATCCAGAAGCTTATGACGAGGCCGGCCACCGGATCGAAGAGCGGGTACCCGGTCTTGACCCCGATTATGCCGACGAGGGCGGCGAAGGCCACGAGAACGTCCATGTAGGAGTCCATCGCCGTGGCCCTGAGCGCCGGGCTCTTGACCGCGCGCGCCACCCTGCCGAAGTGCGTGCCCATAAGCCCCTTCGTCACCATGGTGACGACCGGCACGGCGAGCGTAAAGAGGCTCACCTCCACCTCGGCCCCGCCGAGCAGACGCTCCACCGACGTCCTTATCACCTCGAAGCCGAGTATGCCGGCGAGCACGGCTATGATGAGACCGGCTATGGGCTCGGCCCTGCTGTGGCCGAACGGGTGCCCCTCGTCGGCCCTCTTGTCGGAAATCTTCACGCAGACGAAGGTGGCCACGGAGGCGGCTATGTCGTTGAGGGAGTTGAGCGCGTCCGAGATGATGGCTATGGAGCCGGAAAGCACCCCGGCGGCGAGCTTGATGGCGAAGAGCGCCGTATTGCCGGCTATGTTCAGAAGGGTTGCCCTGAAGGCTACGGGGTTCATGAGGGCTCCGGGTTTGTAGGAGAGGAGAGGCGGCCTTTTCTCAGGGGACCTGACGCCTGTTCAGCTTATCGTACACGCGGCTCAGGTTCTGGCGGGCCACGATGTAGAAGCTCTGCGCCCACGCCAGCGGCACGTTCCAGTTGGCCTTGCCGGCGGTGTAGAGCTCCGGGACCATCCCCTCGTCGGTCATCAGGGACTCGAGCCTCTCGAGGTACATCCCGGACTTCTCGATGTACTCGGAGAGAGGGCTGAAGACCGCGCCCATCTCTATCGCCTTTACCGCCATCTGGGAGTATACGATGGAGAGCCACGCGAACCCGAGCGGCCACTGCGCCTCGTTGCCCACGGGCTTCGACGCATCGGCGTTGTAGTAAAGGTCCCCGGGGTACCTTACGAGGCCGTGGGTGCCCACGAGGTTGCCCTCGATGTTCTCGAGTATCCGGGCGGCCTGCGCCTCGCTCACTATGGAATAAGGCCATATGAGGCTCAACTGCGCCAGGTCGTAGGGCCGGGAGGCCGACTCGTTCGGCAGGAGCTCATCGAGCGCGCGCCTGCCATGTTCGATGAACTCCTG
>JBHHYT010000137.1:0-3620 GCA_046757705.1 Thermodesulfobacteriota bacterium | reverse complement strand
CATCTGAACGGGCTTGCTCGCGGCCTGCCCGGCCTGCCCGGCCTGCCCGGCCTGCTCGGCCTGCTCGGCCTGCGAGGCCTGCGAGGCCTGCGAGGCCCTTGCGTCGGTGCCTGCGTCATGACCGCCTGAACCCGCCGGGCCGTTTTGCGCGCCCTGGCCCGCCGCCTTGACAGCCTCTGGAGCGGGGCCTGCGCCGGAGGCCTCCACGGCGTCGGCGTCGGCCGCTACCGTGCCCGCCTGCGACGGGTGCGGCACAGCCGGGGCCGCCTTCGTACCGGCTCTGGCAGTGTCGATACCCTCTGACCCCCTGCTATCGTCTTGCGCGTAGACCTCCTTTACCGGCGCGTCGACATCCATGACCGCGTCCGCCGGGAGTCTTACGGCAACGTCGCCCTTCACGTCCGTCTTTTTATCCTCCATGCCCATGCCAGCGGCGGCGTTGACCGGCGAAGACGCCTCATGCGGCGTCTCTACGACAAACTTGTCGAGCACGAGGCCGTTCACGGCCAGGGCTTCCTTGAGCGCATTGCTGCCTGCGGCATCGATGACTTTCCCCGCGGCGGCGTTGTCTACCTGTATCCGCACCCCTGCCGTCTTCCCCTCGATGTCGAGCTTTATCCTCACGCCGCCGAGGTTCGCCGGGAGCTCCAGCTCCACCTCCCCGCCGCCCTTCTCCACGCTCAGGCCCGCGCCCGCGGAGACCTTCTCACAGACCTCCGCCAGCTCCCTCTCTGTAAGGGGCTTCACGGCGGGGGCGGACTTCATATCCGCCCTGTCGGCGTCAAGCCCCTCCCCAACCTCGAACGGGCCTTGGGTGGTTGCGTCCCTTGCCTCAAGGGGGTCTGGGCCCGCCACCGTATCCTTCAGCCTGGCGTCAACACGGTCAAGGGGTGCCATTTCGAGTGCGCCCATTTCTTCGTCCTCTACCGCTGTGCCGGTTGCCTCCGGCTCGGCATCGACCTCAAGCGTACCATCCTTTGAAAGGGCGTCCGGCCCTTGCGCGGCGTCTTCCGCAACCACGGGCCTTGCCTCTGCCGCTACTACTTCCAGGGCCGGGGGCGTTGCCGTTCCCTCTATATAGTTCGGCTCGACAAGCGCGGCGATACCCGTTTGCGCCTGAACCTCTTTAGCGGTCTCTTCCATTGCGTCCATCTCTTCGTCCTCTACCGCCGAGGCGGTTGCCTGCGGCGCGGCATCGCCCTCGGGCGTACCATCGCTTGAAGGGGCGGCCGCTGCCTCGCTGGCGCCCGCATCCACGGCCTCGGCCATCGCCAGGCCGAAGCCTGCGTCACCTGCGGGATTCGGGACAGCCTTGAACGCCTGTCCGCCCGCATGCTCCGCCTTCGCTGTTTCGAATATGCCTGTCTGCATCTACGCGCCCTTCGTGAACCGGTATTATATTGCTACATATTACTTTAGCAATATGCGTGCCAAACATGCCGGGACGCCGATACCCCTGTAAACACGGGAGATTATGAGATTGGAGGAGAATGGAGCGGGTGGGACGGGAAGGCACGGACGGAACAATTTTCCCATCGGGGAGTATTTTCTTCCCTCCGTCCCCGCGATGGCAGGGGGCGAAATAGGCAGGTCCCCTTCGGCCGAAGGAGGCCGAAGGGGACCGTATATGGTAGCGAGCCGGGCGTACCCGTTGGATGCGGGGGAGAGCCCTACCGCTTCACGCTTATCTTTCTTATCTTCAGCTTCTGGCTGAGCTCGACCGATTTTTTCACGTTCACGAATGCGAGTATCTTTGCGGCCGACCTCTCCCTTATGTTGGCGAGTATCATCACCGCCGTCTTCTCGTCGAGCTGTTCGAGGCGTGTGGCCGCCTCTTCGGGGCTCATCGAGGCGTATATCTTCGCGACCCTCTTTATCCTCTCGTCGCTCACCTCGTCTATCTTCTTGACGAATGCCTCTATCCGGGAGTGGACGCGGCCAAGCTCCTCGATCCTGCCGTCGATGTCCCTCCTTATGGCAGCCAGCCTCTGCTCCTCGTCCCGTAAGGCCGCCTCCCTCTCGTCGAGATCCTTCTGCCTTCTGGCTATCGAGGCGAGCAGGTCGCGCTCGCGCTCTACGGTCGAGGATGATTTCTCCGTGCCCTCATACCCGGCCACGGCCTTGCGCCCCTCAACGGCGTGGGCCGTAGAGACCGGGACCGCACCCAGAAGGGCCAGCAGCACAACCGCCTTCACGCCGGGGATAAAGGGCCGCCTACTTCTCATAGCCAACTCTCCATTTGAAACGGCTTACGGCCATGTCGTCTGCCGTCTTCTGCTCCTGCCTGTTCTCCCGCTCGGTGTGCGAGCTTATGGACCTGTCCTTCATTATCTCCACGACCTTCCTGCTCTTCGATGCCTCCATCAGCTCGCCCCTCTTCCTGTCAAGCTCCTTCCTGAACTCGGCCAGCACCTTCTCCTGCCCGGCTATGTAGCCCTTGACACCCAGAAGGTACGAATAGTAGAGCGATATCTCCTCCATGGGAGCGCCCCTCTCCTTGAGCGCGTCGATCTCTTCCGAAGACGCACGGTACTGCTCGGTGAGCCTGCGCAACTTCAGCTCCTCCTCCTCGAACTTGGCTGTCGCCGCGCCCAGCTCCTTCTTGCAGATGTCCTCCATCCTCTGCCTGTAGTCGTAGAGCGGCTCAAGCTTGAATACGAATTTTTTCATCTCTACCCCCTTCTACACGGCCTTCGGGCCGCATGCCTGGACGGCGATGCCGAAGAACCCCCGCAGACAATTTTTCACTTTTCCCCTCCGGCCGGTGTGCCTTCGGGCCGCGTGCTTAGACGGCGATGCCGAAGAGTCCCTGGAGGCAGTTTTCGTAATCGACCCTGTCCGGGATGTCCTGCCTGAGGAAGTTGTTTACCCTGTCTATGACCTTGATGGCGTGGTCCACCTTCGGGTCGCTGCCCTCCTTGTACGCCCCGATGCTTATGAGGTCGTAGGCCTTCTTGTATGTCGCTATCAGGGACTTCACCTTCATGGCGTGCGCCCTGTGCTCCGGCGTGACGACATCCGTCATGACGCGGCTTACGCTGGTAAGGACGTCTATGGCCGGGTAGTGCCCCTGCGAGGCCAGCTCCCTTGTGAGCACGATATGCCCGTCGAGTATCGCGCGGGCGGCGTCGGCTATCGGGTCGTTGACGTCGTCTCCCTCGGCGAGTATGGTGTAGAAACCGGTTATGGAGCCCTCCCCGGAGGCGGTGCCGGCCCTCTCGAGCAGCCTCGGCAGATGAGCGAAGACAGAGGGCGGATACCCCTTCGTGGCGGGCGGCTCGCCGACGGCGAGCCCCACCTCCCTCTGCGCCATGGCGAACCTGGAGATGGAGTCCATCATCAGGAGCACGTCCTTGCCCTGGTCGCGGAAGTATTCGGCTATCGCCGTCGCCATCAGGGACGCCCTCATCCTTACAAGCGGGGGCTGGTCCGATGTGGCCACGACGAGAATGGACCTTTTGAGCCCCTCCTCCCCGAGGTCCTTCTCGATAAACTCCTTTACCTCCCTGCCCCTCTCCCCGACGAGCGCTATGACGTTGACGTCGGCCTCGGTATTGCGCGCCATCATGCCGAGCAAGACGCTTTTGCCCACGCCGCTTCCGGCGAAGATGCCGATCCTC
>JBHHYT010000136.1:0-3781 GCA_046757705.1 Thermodesulfobacteriota bacterium | reverse complement strand
CACTTCATGAAGCTCGACTATCTGGTGGGGCTCAAGACACTCGAGACCGAGATAAAGCCTGCGCACGGCAGGGAGCAGCTCGAGAGGATACTCTACGAGCTCGCGCTCATCGAGCCGTCGGCGCACAGGGGGCGCCCGACCGTGCGCCTGAGGGCATAGCTATGAGGTTCTCCACATACACGCTCATAATAACGTACTTGATGGCGGCGCTCGGCGTGCTCGCCATCTCTCTGATCGAGGCCGTGGGCACGCCTTTCGTGGTCATAACGGCCTCGTTCATACTCCTGAGCCTGGTCTACAACATCAAGAAGGGGCGGATGATACCGGGGCGCGTCTGGAACTATATGGCGCTGGCGATGATGGTCTTCTTCGTCATCGACTACGCCTCCATCTCCGCGAGCCTCATACTCTCCGCGACCCGTTTCGTCACCGTGCTCCTGGTCCTCAAGCTCTTCGACCTGAAGCGGAACCGGGACTACTTCATCGTCTTCGGCCTGATATTCTTCCAGCTCCTGGCCGCGGCCGCCTCCACCATAAGCCCGCTCTTCATCGTCATACTCACCATGTTCATAGTCGGGGGCATCTGGGCGATGATAATATTCTCCATAAAGAGCGATTACTACGCGGCCCACGGGAAGCTCGAGATATCCGGCAACATCTTCGGCGCGCCGTTCTTCATATCCATCTTCGCCGTATCGGCCGCGTCGCTTGCCATGACGTTCCTGCTCTTTTTCATCATACCCCGCATGGGCGTGGGGGTCTTCCAGCACAAGACCGCCAACACCATAAAGGTATCGGGCTTCTCCGACACCGTGGTGCTCGGCTCCATGGGCGAGATAAAGAAAGACCCCTCCGTGCTCATGCGCATCGTGCCCTCGAGGCGCACGGCGGGGCCGCTGTATATAAGGGGCACCACGCTCGACCATTACGACGGCATGGCGTGGAGCGAGAAGCTCAAGAAGAAGAGGCTGCTGAGGAACCCCAACGGCGTCTTCAAGTTCGGGAGGATGGACGGGGACCTCTTCGAGCAGAGGATAGTCCTGGAGCCGCTCGAGACCGAGGTGCTCTTCGGCGCCCCGTTCATGGCCTCCATAGAGGGCAGGTTCAGGAACCTCTGGGTCGACTCCACCGGCACGGTGCGCCTGCCCTCTCCCCCGTACACGAGGCTCGAGTACACGGCGTGGTCCACCGGCGGCCCGATGATGGAGGACCCCGCGCAGGTGGCAAAGGGCGGGTACCTCGACCTCGATTTCCTCGAGACAGGGCCCGAGGGGGAGCGCATAAGGGGGCTTGCCGCGAGCATCACCCGGGGCAGGAAGGCCCCGGCCCTGAAGGCGGCCGCCGTCCAGGCATATCTCAACTCCCACTACACCTACTCCCTCGACCCGGCCAGGGACCCGGCAAAGGGCCCGTTGGAGGACTTCCTCTTCTACTCGAAGGAGGGTTTCTGCGAGCACTACGCCACGGCCATGGCGGTGCTCCTTCGCGCCGTCGGCGTACCGACGCGCGTCGTGACCGGTTTCCTGCCCGACGAATGGAACGAGCTCGGGGGCTACTACATAGTGCGCGGGCAGGACTCGCACAGCTGGGTGGAGGCGTACATCGACGGTGTCGGCTGGAAGAGATTCGACCCGACGCCGCCGCCAACGGGCGGGCCAGTCTACACGCCGACGGTATTCGCCCACTACGTCGACCTGCTCCGCTGGCGCTGGAACAGGTACATCGTCTACTTCACATCCGTGGACCAGAGGAATATGGGCAGGACGCTCGGAAGCTCCACCACCGGGATGCTCGCGAGGCTGAAGAAATCGCTGCACGCGAGGGGTAGGATAAAAGGCCCCGAAGGGGCCGTACTGCTCGTGGTGGCGGCCGCCCTCCTCGCTGTGGCCGCGTGGGCGCTCAGAAGGAGCGTCTTTGCGGGCAAGGCGTCGAAGATACCCGGCTACTACACGGAGATGCTGAGGATAATAGAGAAGAAGGGGCTCAAGAAGAGGCGGGACGAGACGGCCGGCGAGTTCGCCGCAAGGACGGGCAACACCGGCGTGCACACCATAACCGAGGCGTATCAGGCGCAGAGGTACGGGCACGTGGACCCGAGCGAGGCGGAGGTGTTCAGGATAAAAGAGGCGCTGGAGACCTTGAAAAGAAAGGGGTTATGACCGGTGCACGCCTCTTTGCGCACACCAGCGGCGAAGGCTCACCCCCGGCCCTTCAGCCCTCCCCATCCTTCATGGCGATGCTCTCCTTTATGGCACTGAGGAGCTTTTTCACCTCTATCGGCTTCGCCACATAGCCATCGAAACCCTTGTCAAGGAGCTTCTGCTCCTCACCCTTCATGCCCGAGGCCGTAAGCGCGAGCACGGGTATCTTCCGGTGGTTCTCGTCGGACTTTATGATGCGCGTGGCGGTAATGCCGTCCATCTCCGGCAGGTGCAGGTCCATCAGCACGATGTCCGGGTGTTCGAGCGCGAGCTTTTTAAGCCCCTCGGTGCCGCTGTTCGCATCGATGATATCATACCCGTTGAGCGTGAGTATCTCGCGCACGAGGACTTTGTTCATGTGGTTGTCCTCAACGAGCAGTACCCTTAACTTCCCTTGATTCATCAAGACCTCCGAGAAAGAAGGCTCATCCGCCGAGGCGTCCGAGCACGTGCAGCAACCGCTCCCTGTTTATCGGCTTTTCCATGTACTCTACGGCCCCGAGCGCGTACCCGAGCTCCTTGTTGTCTATCGATGAGATGATTACAACCGGTATATCGGCGGTATCGGGGTCGGCTTTAAGCTCCTTCAAGACCTCCCAGCCGTCTTTCTTGGGCAGCGTCACCCCCATGATAATGACCATGGGCTTCTGCTCGGATGCCTTGCGCAGGAGCTCCACGCCGTCGGCCGCGGTGGTCACGTCGTACCTCCCCCCGGCCAGATATATCTCGAGCAGGTGGTTTATGTCCTGGCTCTCGCTGGCTATCAGCACCGCCGGGCGCATGTCCGGGTTGACCTGCTCAAAAGGCCTGTCCGTGTAGGTCGGCAGGTCTATCTCATCGGTGCCCTGCGGCAGCTTTACGAAAAAGGCCGACCCCTTGCCGAGCTCGCTCTCCACCCATATCCGCCCGCCGTGGAGCTCGACGAGCCTCCTGGTGAGCACGAGCCCGAGCCCCGTGCCGCCGTACTCGCGCGTAAGAGAGGAGTCTATCTGCTCGAACTCCTTGAAGAGCTTGTCCTTGTCCTCATCCTTTATGCCTATGCCGGTGTCCTTGATCTTGAAGACGAGGAACCTCTCCATGTTCATGCCCTCGGCCTCCTCGACTATCTCCCAGTCCACGCTTATGGTGCCGCCCTCGACGTTGAACTTGACGGCGTTGGAGAGCAGGTTGAGCATTATCTGCTTGAACTTGCCCTTGTCCGCGCGAAGCTTCGGTGAGGCCGGCACGGTCTTGGACTCGATGGTGATGCTCCGCTCGTGTGCCATGGGGCGCACTATGCCGAGCACCTCGCCGAGCACCTCGGTTATCGGGAAGTCCTCGGCGGAAAGGTCCATCCTGCCCGCCTCTATCTTCGAGAGGTCGAGGATGTTGTTGATGAGCTGGAGGAGGTGGCCGCCGCTGGAATGGACATACTGCACGTACTGGAGCTGCCTCTCGTTCAGCTCCCCGAAGGCCTTTTCCTGAAGGAGCTCGGAGAAGCCTATGATGGAGTTCAGCGGTGTCCTCAGCTCGTGGCTGACGTTGGCGAGGAACTGGCTCTTCATGCGGTTGGCCTCCTGAAGGCCGGCGTTGGCAAGCTC
>JBHHYT010000135.1:0-3907 GCA_046757705.1 Thermodesulfobacteriota bacterium | reverse complement strand
GCGGGCGTGGGCCGAGAATGAATGATCTGTTGGGTTTAGGCGAAGCTAACCAGACCTACGGGGCTTTTCTCGACCACCCATCTTAATCAGCGGGCCGTAGGTTCGATCCCTACGCGGCCCACCATTTAAATCAAGGGTTGCGGGTTTCCCCGCAGCCCCTTTGATTTTCAGATGCTATCAGAATGTTATCATTTTCAAGCGCATCCTCCGGCAATAGATTAAAAACCCCCGCCGTCCTTTAAGGACGGCGGGGGTTTTTTAACCTTTATCTTGTGGTGCTATGTCCGGAACCTTCTGCTCATATACCCGAGGCCTACAAGGCCGCTACCGAGCAGGAGCAGGGTAGATGGTTCGGGCACGGGGTTGGTGACGACCCTGATCCAGTCGCCGGGCTCTATCACCCACATGCTGACGGTAAGCTCGTTACCGTTTATCGTGTAAATATCGGGTTGGCGGAAATGGTCGGCCAGTTCGAGGCCGCGCCCGTTGAAGGCCGCCGGATAGAGCGTGCCCGGCGCGCCAAGAAAAGACGAACTCGCGGCCTCCAGAGAGCCGGGCCAGTCGGACATGACTCCGAGGACCTCGCCATCGAAGGTCCATTTTACATTCAGGTGCTCATTGATCAGAGGGGCTATCTCCTCGCCTTCGTCGAGGTAGATCATGTGGCTGTTCACAGTTGTATCGGCGAAGATAACGCCCCCGTCGACGGCAAGGTCCGAGGCAAGGAGGACGCCCTGCCTCTCATCAAAGCCCTGCATCCCGAGGTTGATCGCCGCATCATCAAAGATGTTCGGCGGTGCAGTCACAATCTGTGGAAACGCTCCAAGGGTGCTCAAACCTCCGCTGACGCTGACAAGCAAGGCGTCTGCCTGGCGGGTCGCTATAAAACCGGTCGATGCAAGAATCAGGCAGAGGATACATAGAAACTTTTTCATTAAAGTCTCCTTTCCTCAATTGCTGGGTTATCACAAGCAATTCACATTATCTATATTCGTAATGTATGCCTAATTCTTGATGTATACTTAGTTTATAGCACATTTTAAAGGTTTTGGATTTCAATGCGCCCAAAACCCTCCACGGGTTCTGGTTTGGAACCTGAACCCGCAATTGTATACCCCCGTCCCCCCTACTCCCCCAACGCTTCAAGGTACCGATCCGCCTGTTTGAGGCCGAGGGAGGACGCCTTTCTGAAGGACTCCACCGCCCGTGTCCTCTGGCCGAGCTTCACGTAGACGACGCCCATGTTGTAGTACGCCAGCGGGCCGTCGGGCTCCAGACGGGCCGCTGTTTCATAATCCCTTAGCGCCTCTTCATACCGGCCCGTCCTCAGGTATACGCCGCCCCTGTTGTTGTACGCCCCGGCGAAGTACGGGTTGAAGCCTATCGCTTTTTCAAAATCCGCCAGCGCCTTCTCATACTCCCCCAGGCTGCTGTACGCCATGCCCCGGTTGTAGTAGTTCCCGGCGTAGGCCGGGTTGTCCGGGTTGATGGCTATGGCGGCGCTCATGTCCGCTATGGCTTTTCTATAATCCCCCGTCGCCATGAAAGCCACCCCGCGGTTCGAGAGAGCCTCCGGGTATCCGGGCCGCAGCCGCAGCGCCGCGGAGTAGTCCGCTATCGCACGCCCGAATTCGCCGAGCGCGGAGTACGCCACCCCGCGGTTCAGGAAGGCGTCGGCATAGAGCGGGTCGACCTTGAGCGCGGCGTCGTACTGCCGGATGGCGGCTTTGTAATCGCCGAGGTCCTTGTACGCTATGCCGAGGTTGGTGTACCCGATGGGCGCGTTGTCCGGGTAGACCCTTACCTCCTGCGTCCAGAGGGAGACAGGGTCCTTCCAGACGTGTATCTGCCGGATGGTCAGCACGGAGAGCGCCGCCGAGACGACGACCACGGCCATGGGCAGTATCCTCTTTACCGTCCCCCCTCTGTTGAAGAGCCACCCCGCCCCCGCCGCTATCAGAAGCACCGGGGCGAGAGAGGGCAGATAGGTGTACCTGTCGGCGGCGGCTTGAGAGCCTACCTGCACGATGCCCGCCACCGGGACGAGCGTTACGAGGTAGAATAGCCAGAGAGCGAGGTATATCCTCTTTTTCCCGAAGGCGGCTATACAGAGAACGGTGATGACGGCGATTACGGCAAAGGCGCCGATGTGCTCGACGGTGAGCAAAGCAGGGTGCGGGCTCCTCGGGTAGAAGGGCGCAAGGCCGAAGGGGAGCGCCATCTTGTAGAGATAGAAGACCACGGCCCTGCCCGCCACCATGACCCTGTCGCCCATCGGGTACGGGTCGAGAGAGGCGAGCGCCCCGCCGGAGCGCTGCGCCCAAACCGCGAGCACCGCGGTCAATACGCTTACGGCGAAGAACGGTACCTTTTCGACGACCGCCTTCCTTACGCCCGCGCCCTTTAGCCTGCCCAGCGGGTAGAGGTCGAGCAACAGGAGCACCGCCGGAAGGGTCACGGCCATCGGTTTGCTCATTACCGCCAGCACGAAGGCGGCCAGAGAGGCGGCGTAGTTTACGGCCCAGCCGTTACGCGGCGGCACGGCGTACCTCATGTAGAAGACGAGGCTCAACAGGAAGTAGAAGCCGCTCAGGACGTCCTTTCTCTCCGATATCCATGCGACCGACTCGACCCTCTGGGGATGCAGCCCGAAGAGCAGCGCCGCCACGACGGCGGCGAAGAGCGCCCCGCTGTGCTCCGTCCCCGTTGGCGCGCCGTCGCGCCTTTCGGCGGCCCTGAAAAAGAGGTAGGCGAAGGCGGCCACGAGGCCCGTGTTCAGGGAATGGAGGATTACGTTTACGAGGTGGTAGCCGCGCGGGTCGAGCCCCCAGATGGCGTAGTCCGCGACGAACGAGAGCATGGTCAGCGGGTGCCAGTTGCCCATTACCTCGGTGGTAAGGAGCCAGCGGATGTCAAGGGACCTGATGAACGGGTTCTCGTAGACGTACGCCTGGTCGTCCCAGTTGACGAAACCGTTGGACACGGCGGGCAGGTAGACGAGAAAGGCGATCGCCGCCAGCGCTATACAGGCCAGCAGTATCTTCCTGTTCCCGGGCCTCACCTCCGCTCACCGGACAGGCCCGTGTGGGCGGCAAAGGGCTTTTTTATGGTCTCGATGGTCTTCATGGCGCGTATATTCTATCCTTTACCGGGCGAGTATTGAAGGGGAATCTTACGAAGCCCCCGAGGTTTTTTTGTTCTTAAAAACAGACGGGTGATTAGAGCGAGCGTCGCTTTGGGAAGAGGCGGGTGAGCGCCCCGGAGGGGCGCAAACGGCATTGAAAAATTACTGAAACAACATGGCCGGCGGCCAGCCCGGAATGAAACTTTAAGCCTTACTTCGTGTCATTCTGAGGGAGCGCAAGCGACCGAGGAATCCCGACAATCCAGAGATTCTTCGCGTTGCTCAGAATGACAGACCGATATCCCTCTTTTCCAGATGGGGACAGAGGGGTATTTCCATCTGTCAATGCGGGCAGCGGAAGCGTCGCGGCAATCTCTTTCTCCTACTGCGTCCCGAGCCTCGCCGCCTCGCGCAGACTCTCCTCGGCCTGTGCGGCGCGCCCGGCCATGCGGTAGGCCGTGGCGAGGTTCATGTACGCCGCCGCCGACGGGCGTATGGCGACCGAGCTCTTGAAGTCCTCTATCGCCTCCCCGTACTGCGCCAGGTTGGCGTGCGCCACACCCCTGTTGTGGTACGCCTCGGCGTATCCGGGGTCTATCTCTATGGCGCGGGTCAGGTCTGCGATAGCCTCCCTGTACCTGCCGAGGGCGCTGGTGGCGAGCGCCCGGTTGTACCAGGCCATCCGCATCCCCGGCTCGATGGAGACGGCCTCGGTGAGGTCCTCGATGGCGGCCTCGAACCTCCCGCTGCTGCCCAGCGCTATGCCCCTGTTCGTGTACGTGA
>JBHHYT010000134.1:0-3907 GCA_046757705.1 Thermodesulfobacteriota bacterium | reverse complement strand
CCCCGTTGTCACCCCGGCCCTACGCCCCAGGGCCCCCTCGCCCCCCACCGATTCAGCCCGGCCCCCTACGCCCCCTGGCCCCCTACGCCCCCCACGCTTTCACCCCGGCCCCCCGCCACGACCTGTCAGAGCCTGGCGGGGGCCTTTTTCGCCTTGGGCTTCGCCTTTGTCTTGGCGGGCGGTTTTTTCGTGCTGGCCTTTTTGGCGCGTTTCTTCTTGAATATTATGTCGAGCACCTCGTCCATGTGCTTTACAGGTATGAACTTGAGCTTCTTGCGTACGTCCTTGGGGATGTCCTCGAGGTCCTTCTTGCTCCTCTCGGGGATGATGATGGTGAAGACCTTCGCCCGAAGCGCGGCGAGGCACTTTTCCTTTATGCCGCCCACCGGGAGCACGCGGCCGCGCAGCGATATCTCCCCGGTCATGGCGATGTCCTTGCTGACAGGCATCTTCGTAAGCGCGGAGATGAGGGAGGTGGCCATTGTTATGCCGGCCGACGGGCCGTCCTTGGGTATCGCGCCGGAGGGCACGTGCACGTGCAGGTCGATCTCCTTGTAGAAGTCGGGCTTGAGGCCGAACCTGTCGGCCCTTGAGCGCGCGTAGCTGAGCGCGGCCTGCGCGCTCTCCTTCATCACGTCGCCGAGGTGGCCGGTAAGCGTCAGCTGCCCCTTGCCGTTCATTATGCTCGATTCTATGTAGAGTATCTCGCCTCCCACCGGCGTCCAAGCCAGGCCCGTTGCCACGCCCACCTCGTCGGCCTCCTGCTCGGCCTCGGGTATGTACTTGATGACGCCGAGGTAGTCCTTGAGGTTCCTGGGGGTTATGATGCTCACCTGGGTCCTGCCGGAGGCGACCTTCTTCGCCACCTTCCTGCAAAGGGCCGCCACCTCGCGTTCGAGGTTACGCAGGCCCGCCTCCCTCGTATACCCGGAGATGATGGTCTTTATGGTCTCGTCCTGAAGGACGAGGAGCTTTTTCGTAAGGCCGTGCTCTTTTATCTGCCTCGGCACTATGTATTTTTTGGCTATCGCGAGCTTCTCCTCCTCGGTGTAGCCGGGCAGGCTGATAAGCTCCATCCTGTCGAGCAGCGGGTCGGGTATGGGGTCGGCCATGTTGGCCGTGGTGATGAACATGACCTTCGACAGGTCGAAGGGCAGGTTCAGGTAGTGGTCGGAGAACGCGTTGTTCTGCTCCGGGTCGAGCACCTCGAGCAGCGCGCTCGACGGGTCTCCGCGAAAATCCATCCCTATCTTGTCTATCTCGTCCATCATGAAGACGGGGTTGACCGTGCCCGCCTGCTTTATGCCCTGGATTATCCTTCCGGGCAGCGCGCCGACGTAGGTCCTCCTGTGGCCCCTTATCTCGGCCTCGTCTTTTATGCCGCCCAGGGATATCCTTACGAACTTCCTGCCCATGGCCTTGGCTATGGAGCGGCCCAGGGACGTCTTGCCCACGCCGGGGGGGCCCACGAAGCAGAGTATCGGCCCCTTGGTCTTGGTCTGGAGCTTCCTCACGGCGAGGTACTCGAGTATCCTCTCCTTTATCTTCTCGAGGTCGTAGTGGTCGGTATCGAGGACCTTCTTCGCCTTTATGATGTCGAGCGTGTCCTTGGTCTGCTTGGACCACGGCAGGTCTGTGAGCCATTCGAGGTAAGTCCTTATGAGGCCGGCCTCGGCGGCGTCCGGGTGCATCATCTCGAGACGGTCGGCCTGCTTGTACGCCTCTTTCTCGACATCCGGGGGCATCTTGGCCTTGCGTATCTTCTCCCGGATCTCCTCCATCTCCTCGGAGGCCTCCTCGATGTCCCCGAGCTCGTTCTTGATCGCCCTCATCTGCTCGCGCAGGTAGTACTCACGCTGGGTCTTGTCCATCTCCTCCTTGGCCTGAGACTGGATCTTGACCTGCATCTGCGCCACCTGCAGCTCTTTTATCAGGTAGTCGTTGACCTTCTCGAGCCTCTTTACCGGGTCGAGGGTGTCGAGCACCGACTGGCCTTCCTCTATCTTCAGGCCGAGGTTGGCGGCAACGAGGTCGGCCATCCTCCCCGGGTCCTGGATGTTGTCCAGGACCATCATCACCTCCTGAAAGACGACCTTGCCGAGCGAGGCGAGCCGTTCGAGCTGCTCCTTGACGTTGCGCATGAGCGCCTCCACCTCGAGCGAGAGCGCGGGAAGCGAGGCCTCCTTTATCTTCGTGATGCTTACGGTGTACGAGGGCCTGGTCTGGAGGAACTTGTTTATCTGCGCGCGGGAGAGGCCCTGGACGAGGATCTTCACGCGCCCGTCCGGGAGCTTGAGCATCCGCATTATCATGCATACGGTCCCCGAGATGTAGAGGTCCTCGGGCTCAGGGTCTTCCTTTGTGACGTCCATCTGGGTGGCGGTGAAGATAAGCCTGTCCTTCGTAAGCGCCGCGTCCACGGCGTTTATGGAGCGCTCCCTGCCGACGAAGAGCGGGACTATCATGAACGGGAATATGACCACGTCCCTTACGGGCAGAAGCGGCAGCACGTCCGGTATCACCATCTGATCATCGGCTTTTTTGTCTTCTTCGGCCATTTTTAACCTGTCCTCTCTTTATTTTGCGGCGTCTTTAAGCGCCTTCAACGGGCACGCGCCTGCTCGTGTTCCTTTTGTCCTCTATCCTCGGTATGGTGATGGTGAGGATGCCGTTCCGGAAGACGGCCTTTATTCTGACGGTGTCAACGGGAAAGGGTATCTCTATGGCCCTGAAAAGCCTGCCGAAGGTACGCTCCATGCAGACGTAGTTTATCTTGTCCTCGTCGAAGCACTCCAGTTTTACCGCCTTTATCGTGAGCGTGCCCTTGAGCAGCGTTACGTCTATGTCCTGCTTCTTTACTCCGGGCAGCTCCACCTCTATGACAAGCTCGTTGCGCGTGGAGAAGACGTCGACGTTCGGTATCTGTGTGATAGGCTCCGGGTGGGAGAAGAACCCGGCCTCCTCGATGCCCTCGAAAAGCAGGCAGTTGAGGTTGTCTAACTCCGTTGGCGGAGAGCCCGGAGGCTTCTTCGATATCTTGGCCATACCAGCGTCATACCCCGTCTTAAGGATAATGGTGTCCGTAAAAAAAACGGCGGCCCGGCCCTGATTCGCGCCCGGCGCGTTGCGTGGAGAGATGGGGCGGGCGGCAGCGCCCCCGCCTCAGAGCTTGAGGCCCTTGAGGAACCTCCTCAAGTCCGCCCTCAGCTCGGGGCGTTTGAGCGCGTACGACACGTTCGCCTGCAGGAACCCGAGCTTGTCCCCGGCGTCGTACCTCGTGCCCTCGAATTCGTATGCGTAGACCTCTTCCGTCTCGAGGAGTATCTTCAGGGCGTCGGTGAGCTGTATCTCGCCGCCCTTGCCGGGCTTCGTCTTTTCGAGCGCCTTGAATATCCCGGGCGTAAGGATGTATCTGCCGATGATGGCGAGGTTTGAAGGCGGCGTGCCCTTGGGTTTTTCGACGAGGTCCACCACCCTGTGGACACCGGGGGCCACCTTCTTTCCCTTTATGACGCCGTAGAGGTTTGCCTGAGACCTCGGCACCTTCTGAACCGCGAGCACGCTTGCCCCGTAGTTCCGGTGTACCTCGGTCATCTGCTTCATAGCGGGTACTTTTGCATCTATTATATCATCTCCGAGCAAAACCGCAAACGGCTCGTTGTTTATTAGGTTCCTGGTTATGGATATGGCGTGGCCGAGGCCCAGCGGCTTTTTCTGCCTCGTGTAGGCGTAGTGGACGAGCTCGGAGATGTTCTCTATCATCTTCAGCAGCTTGGTCTTGCCCCGCTCCCGCAGGAGTATCTCGAGCTCGAATGAGGTGTCGAAGTGGTCCTCGATGGCGGTCTTGCCCATGCCCGTAACTATTATTATCTCTTTTATGCCGGAGCTTCTGGCCTCCTCGACCGCG
>JBHHYT010000133.1:0-3940 GCA_046757705.1 Thermodesulfobacteriota bacterium | reverse complement strand
TAGGTGAATTATAGCACATTTGATATGCTTATGTAAGGGCAAAATCAAGTATATTATATATGCTGGAATTCGCATAATATATGAATAATTAGGATTATAGTATACTAGCAAGGTCGTTTAAAATAGTCTTTCGGTTATCCTCTCGGCGTTCAAGACGGATGTGGAGCGTAATGTGAGGAGGGTGGAAAGACGGCTGATCGAATCGTAATCGAATACTGGGTACGTTTCAGGGGTGCACCCCACAAGTATGTGCTAATTTTTCCCCGGTGCCGCCGAGGACATCTGTAGCGGCGTAGTTGCTGCAAGCTGGATTACTAACGCCTGTCCCCGAAAAGTATTGACAGAGACGAGAATTTCATTATAATGAAGATATGTTCACTAAAGTGAAGATGTCTTCGATAAAAAAGAACCCGCATGGGGGCTTCCTCGTCAAGACGAGCCACCAGAGGGTCCTGGCCTTCTTTCTTGCCCGTCCGACCGGCCGGTTCTATGGCTCTGAGATAGCCGACAAGACGGGAATAAGCATCGGGCAGGCAAGCAAGGTGCTTGGCGACCTGAAGAAGGCCGGACTCGTGGAGATGGAGCGCAGGGGCAGGACCGAGCTCTACCGTATCGTCTCCGACGACCCGGCGCTCAGGGCCTTCAAGGTCCTTAACACGATAATCTCCATAGAGCCGCTTGTAGAAAGGCTCAAACGTGCGACCAAGCGGGTCGTCCTCTACGGAAGCTGTGCCACTGGTACGAATATAGAGGGGAGCGACCTCGACCTGCTCGTAGTAAGCACTAAGAAAGGTGCGGTGCAGGAGATAATATCCGGCTTTCCCGCTGATGCGTACTACGGCTTCTCGGAGATCAGGACCGTGGTGAAGACCCCGGCAGAGTGGGCGGCCCTTGAAGATAAGGACCCGGTATTCCATAATGAGCTTTTAAGGGGTATATCCCTTTACGAGAAGGAGATAGATGAGTCGAGACTTTAAGAAGTGTATCGAGAAGAAGAGCCTCTACAAGTCCGGCGGCGCGAAGGGCCTTTTCAAAAATGAACTCGCATCGGCCGGAGACGACCTCGGAGACGCAAGGCTCAGCCTCTCGGAGGGCAGGCTCAAGTGGGCGACCATTCAGGCCTATTACGCCATCTTCCATGCCGCAAGGGCGCTCTTGTACTCAAGAGGGTATCGCGAGAGGAGCCACTGCTGCGTTGTTGCGGGCATCGAGCATCTATTCGCTGGCGAGGGCCTTCTCGACATGAAGTGGGTAAGGGCTTTGAGAAATGCGATGAGCATGAGAGAGGACGCCGACTACGCAAGTGAGTTCTCCAGGGACGGAGCCGAGACGACCGTCAGGAGCGCCGAGGGGTTCTTGAAAGAGGCGAAGAGGATACTTGAAGGCGAAGGCTGATGAGATGGCCTGAAGAAGAGCATGAATGACTCCTCAGAAGAATATGGCCGGTGAGACGGAAGCGAAACTGAGAGAGGCCCTTGAAGAGTGCGAGCGGTTGAGGGTTGAGAACATGAGCCTCCGAGCGCTCCTCGGCATGCCCGATAAAGACTCCCCGCCAAATGCAAAGACTCCTCGCCGGATAAAGAGCGACTCATCTACAGAAGAAAAGATAGCCCTCTTCCGCAGTCTCTTCCGGGGGCGTGAAGACGTCTATCCTCTCAGGTGGGAGACTAAAAACGGCCGCTCAGGCTACTCTCCGGCCTGCGTCAACGAGTGGGACCGTCTCCTGTGCAAAAAGCCCCGGGTAAAATGTTCGGACTGCGAAAGTAGAAGTTTCCTGCCCCTAACGGACGAGGTGGTTCGCGGCCATCTGACGGGTAGACAATCCGTAGGCATCTATCCGCTACTCTCTGATGAGACCTGCCGCTTTCTCGCCATAGATTTCGATAAGTCTACCTGGCGAGAAGACTCACGGGCCTATCTTGATACCTGCAAAGAGATGATGATACCGGCGGTACTTGAGCGTTCGCGTTCGGGAATGGGCGGCCATGTCTGGATATTCTTCGACTCCCCCGTGCCTGCAAGCATGGCGAGAAGGCTTGGCTCGGCCGTGCTTACCCGTACGATGGAGAAGCGGCCGGAGCTGGGCTTCGAATCTTACGACAGGTTCTTTCCGAGCCAGGATACCATGCCTAAAGGCGGCTTCGGAAACCTAATTGCCCTGCCGCTTGAGCGCGGTCCGAGAGAGAAGGGAAACACCCTCTTCGTAGACGATGAGTTCGAGCCCTATTCGGACCAGTGGGCCTTGTTGTCTTCTATCAGAAAGATGCGTCTTGAAGAAGTGAGCAGGGCAATCCGTGAGGCAACGGGAAACAGCGGTGTGATCGCCGTTCGGATGAGCCGTAACGATGAAGAGGAGGAAGACCCCTGGACTAAGTTGCCGTCAAGGAAGTCAAGGGCTTTTCAGGAGGACAAGATGGAAGGGCCGTTCCCTGAAAAGGTCCTGATAGTCCTTGGCAACATGGTCTATATAGAGGAGCGGGGACTGCCTCCGGCGATGATAAACAGGCTCTTGCGCCTGGCCGCCTTCCAGAACCCCGAGTTCTACAGGGCGCAGGCGATGAGGCTCTCCACCTTCGGCAAGCCGAGGGTCATATCATGCGCCGAGGATTTGAACAGGCATATCGCCTTGCCGCGCGGGTCCTTGAAGGAGGTGCGCGAACTTCTCGAGGCTCATGGTATCGGAGTCGACGTAAGGGATGAGCGCTTCGGCGGGCTCCCGGTCGAGGTCTCCTTTGAAGGCGGGCTTCGCCCCTTGCAAAAGGAGGCGGCCGGGGCGCTTCTATCCCATGATAACGGCATACTTGCGGCGGCGACGGCCTTCGGCAAGACCGTTGTCGCCGCGCATATTATCGCCGAGCGCAAGGTGAATACGCTCGTTCTCGTACACCGCCGAAACCTGATGGACCAGTGGCGCGAACGTCTGAATGTCTTTTTAAATATGCCGGGCACGGAGATCGGGCATATCGGCGGCGGTACTCTCAGGAGGACCGGAGTTATAGACGTGGCGATGATACAGAGCCTTGTAAGGAAAGGGGAGGTCAAAGACCTCGTGGCCGAGTACGGGCAGGTAATCGTTGACGAGTGTCATCACATCTCGGCCTTCAGTTTCGAGCAGGTACTCAAGGAAGCAAAGGCCCGGTACGTGCTCGGGCTCACCGCCACACCGGTCAGAAAGGACGGCCACCACCCTATCATCATGATGCAGTGCGGTCCCATACGGTTTCGGGTGGATTCGAGGAAGGAGGCCCGTGAAAGGCCCTTCGAGCACGTTGTCGTGCCGAGGCATACGAGGTTCGGTCTGCCGGCGGGTGCAAATGAACAGGGCATTCAGGGCATCTACGCCGCCCTTGCAGAGGATAAGTGTCGCAACGACCTTATCTTCGACGACATCCTGAAGGCCGTTGCCGAGGGCCGCTCTCCGCTTGTGCTCACAGAGCGGGCCGGGCACGTGGAGATGCTTGCAGAGAGACTGAAGGGTTTTGCAAAGAACGTCATCGCGCTGAAGGGCGGCATGGGCAAAAGGAGACGAAGGTCGCTTGCCGAGCAGATGGCCGGTATCTCCGACGACGAGGAGAGGGTGATCGTCGCCACGGGCCGGTATATCGGCGAGGGCTTTGACGATAGAAGGCTCGATACGCTATTTCTCGCAATGCCGGTCTCGTGGCGCGGCACCCTGCAACAGTATGCCGGACGGCTCCATCGCCTGCATGCGAGCAAGAGGGTCGTCAGGATATATGATTACGTGGACACAGACGTCCCGGTACTCAGGCGGATGTACGAGAGACGGCTCAAGGGGTACAGGGCTATAGGGTATGCGGTCCAGGAGTACGATGAAAGGACGGAGGGTAGTTGAAGGCGCTGATAATCAGGGGGTCACCCCAAACCACTGTGACCAAATTGTGACAGAATTATGCGAAAATAATGGAAAGGAATGAAAAAA
>JBHHYT010000132.1:0-3964 GCA_046757705.1 Thermodesulfobacteriota bacterium | reverse complement strand
CTCCCATCGAGGGAGGGGAAGCGCGGAAACTCCGGGCTTTAGCCCGGAGTGGTTTGTTCAGGGTTTTCCAAGACGATAAAAAGGAGCAGCTTCCGATATGGACCCGAAAGACATAAAGGAACGGATGAAGATACCCAGGCAGTCGATGCCTGAGCAGGACCCGAAGGAGAGGGTCAGGAACTTCTACGAGGTGCCTTACGGGTACACCCCCGAGCTTGCCATGGAGGAGGCGAAGAGGTGCATACAGTGCAAAAAGCCCCTTTGCGTGGGCGGATGCCCAGTGAACATCGACATCCCCTGGTTCATACGCCTCATAGCCGAGGGCAAGTTCCTGGAGGCGGCCCATAAGCTCAAGGAGACGAACGGCCTGCCAGCCGTGTGCGGCAGGGTATGCCCGCAGGAGGACCAGTGCGAGAAGGTCTGCGTCATCGGCAAGAAGGGCTCGCCCGTGTCCATTGGCAGGCTCGAGAGGTTCGCCGCGGACTACGAGAGGGAGCACGGAGAGGTGCAGCTCCCGGAGATACCCAAGTCCACGGGCAAGAAGGTGGCGGTCGTCGGCGCCGGCCCCGCCGGGCTAACGGTGGCGGGGGACCTCGTGAAGAAAGGCCATCAGGTAACGGTCTTCGAGGCCCTGCACACGCCGGGCGGCGTGCTCATGTACGGCATACCGGAGTTCAGGCTCCCCAAGAACATAGTCCAGTCCGAGGTCGAATACCTCAAGCGCATGGGCGTCGAGATACGGGTGAACGCGGTGGTCGGCAAGCTCGAGACCATCGACGAGCTTCTCTGCGACGGCTACAGCGCCGTCTTCGTCGGAACCGGCGCGGGGCTTCCGAACTTCATGAACATCCCCGGAGAGAACCTCACGGGCGTCTACTCCGCCAACGAGTACCTTACCAGGGTGAACCTCATGCGCGCGTACCAGTTCCCGGAGTCCGACACCCCGGTCATACGCGGGCGCAGGGTGGTCGTCATCGGCGGCGGCAACACCGCCATGGACGCGGCGCGCACGGCCATGAGGCTCTGCCCCGATGACGTCTCAATCGTCTACAGGCGCTCGCTCGAGGAGCTTCCTGCAAGGGCCGAGGAGGTGCACCACGGTCAAGAGGAGGGGCTCAACTTCCAGCTCCTCACCAGCCCCAAGCGCTTCATAGGAGATGCCGAGGGCAGGCTCAAATCCATAGAATGCGTGAGGATGGAGCTCGGCGAGCCGGACGAGTCAGGCAGGAGAAGGCCGGTGGAGAAGAAAGGCTCGGAGTTCTGCATCGAGGCCGACGTGGCGATTATCGCCATTGGCAACGGCGCGAACCCGCTCATCCCGCAGACGACACCGGATATAAAGGTAAACAAATGGGGCAACATCACCATTAATCAGGACACCGGAAGGACGAGCAAGAAAGGCGTCTTCTCCGGCGGGGACATCGTAAGGGGAGGCGCCACCGTCATCCTCGCCATGGGCGACGGCAGGCGCGCGGCAAACTCCATACACGAATACCTGACGACGGGCGAGTGGTAAGGAGCAACGTGTCAACGGCAGTCTCTCAAGGCCGGCCCTTGTAAAAGGGGCGGCCTTGTTTTTCCTGGACTCGCCGGAAACAACGGGGTTGCTATCGGAAGTTTTTATATGTTAATTGTAAAGGAAGGCCTGAAAGGATCAGGCCGTCGCGGCACATCGATGAGTCGCCATTTCCAATGGAGGTGCTCCATTGGAGATGTGGGGAAGAGAAAGGCCGCATTCCTCTTTTCCGTCTCCGGATAATCCAAGGATGGATTATCCGGAGGTCCCCTTAGAAAAACGGGTAGGTTGAGGTGGCGCAAGAGAAGGCAAAGAAGAGGCTGTTGTTCGTCTGTGTCGGCAACACCTGCAGGAGCCAGATGGCGGAGGGGTTCGCCAGGCACTACGGCGCGGGCAGGGTAGAGGTACGGAGCGCCGGCACCTCGGCAGCCGGGTACGTCAGCAAGAGCACCGTGAGGGCGATGGAGGAGATAGGCATAGACATCTCCGCGCAGAGCTCGAAGCAGCTGACCGACGAGATGCTCGATTGGGCGGACGTGGTCGTAACGCTCGGGTGCTGCAGCGCGGATGATATCTGCCCCGTGACCTTCAGCTGCGAGAAGATAGACTGGGAGATAGGCGACCCGCTCGGCAGGCCGTGGGAGGTGATGCAGCGGGTCAGGGACGATATAGGGAAAAAGGTCAGGGAACTAATCGGTGACTGATAGCATTCTCGTAGTAGACGACGAAGAGGATATTCTAAGGCTGCTCGAGTACAACCTCAAGAAGGCCGGCTTTTCGACCGTCCTCGCCATGGACGGCCCCGAGGCCATAGAGCTTGCCGCAAGGAAGGTCCCGGGGCTCATTCTCCTCGACATCATGCTCCCCAACATGGAAGGCACGGAGGTATTGAGGAGGCTCAAGGCCAACCCTTCCACCTCCGCGGTGCCTGTCATAATGCTCACAGCCAAGGGCGAGGAGGTCGACAAGATAGTCGGCTTCGAGCTCGGCGCGGAGGACTACATCACCAAGCCCTTCAGCCCGAGGGAGCTTATACTGCGCGTGCGCGCGGTCTTGAAGCGGGCCGCCGGCGCCGAGAAGGCCGGTGACGAGAAGGTCGTCGAGTTCAACGAGCTTGCTATAGACTACACGCGCTACAGGGTCACGATAGCGGGCCGCGAGGTCGCCCTTTCGTCTACCGAGTTCAAGCTGCTTACCGGGCTCATAGACGCCAAGGGGAGGGTGCTGTCGCGCGACGCCATACTCGACAGGGCGTGGGGCAGGGACTGCTTCGTTATACCGAGGACGGTGGATACGCACGTAAGGAGGCTACGCGCCAAGCTCGGGAGCGCGGGCAAGTACATAGAGACGGTGCGCGGGGTCGGCTACAGGTTCACGGGCAGGGGTTAGGCGATGGAGATGCGAAAGGCGGCGCGGGGTGTTATCCTCGAAGCGATAGCGAGGGAGATGCAGACGGGCGTGCTCGTGCTCGACGCGCACGCGCGCGTGCTGTACGCCAACCCGTTTTTCCTCAGGTCCTTCCCGGCCGGAGACGGGGCCGAGGGCCTGCCCATAGGGGAGCTCGTAAAGAACGGGCTGCTGCTCGATACCATCGAGGGGTTCATACGCGACACCGGCAGGCCCCCGGAGAGCATCGAGATAGGCGAGGGGGCGCGCTTTTTCAACGTAAGGCTCGTGCCGTTGAGCGATGAGGCGGGCTTCAGCCTGCTGCTCTTCCTCAGGGACACGACAGAGGAGAAGAAGGTCGAGACGATAAAGAAGGACTTCGTGGCCAACGTCTCCCACGAACTGAGGACGCCGCTCGCGAGCATAAAGGGCTACTCGGAGACACTCCTCGACGGCGCGATGGAGGACGAGTCGACCACGAGGGAGTTCCTGCGCGTAATAGACAGGCACGCCACGCGCATGGCGCGGCTCATAGACGACCTGCTGATACTCTCGCGGCTCGAGTCCCACCAGATGCCCGTCGTGGCCTCGGCGCTCGATCTGCGAGACCTGGTGCTCTGCACGGCCAAGGGCTTCGAGAAGCAGGCGAACGACAAGGGCATCTCCCTCTGCACGCAGATACCCGAGGGGCTGCCAAAGGTCTCCGGCGACCGCGACAGGCTCGAGCAGGTGGTGGTGAACCTGCTCGATAACGCCATAAAGTACACCCCTTCTGGCGGCAACGTCAACGTAAGGGCCGCCGTGGAGGGCCCCGACGTGGTGGTGGAGGTAACGGACACGGGCATCGGCATACCGCCCGACGACATATCGAGGATATTCGAGAGGTTCTACAGGGTCGACAAGGCGCGCTCGAGGGACCTCGGCGGCACGGGCCTCGGCCTCGCCATCGTAAAGCACATCATGCAGATCCACAACGGCAGCCTCAACGTCCGGAGCGACCCGGGGCGCGGCTCCTCGTTCAGCTTCTCCCTGAAGGCCTGCGCCTGACGGACCACGCCCCCC
>JBHHYT010000131.1:0-4115 GCA_046757705.1 Thermodesulfobacteriota bacterium | reverse complement strand
TGAGGAGGCCCCAGCTGAGCGAGCCTAATCACCGGAAGCGCCCCGTGTGGAGGGGCGCAAACGGCGAAGAAAAAGCCCCCCGCGGCTCTTCTCCCCGCAGGGGAAGGGCTATCATTCCAAGAGATGAAATCGATGAAGATAAAGATAAACGGTGAGACGAGGGAGATAGAGGAGGGCGCGACACTCGATCTCCTGCTCGACCTCTTCGGCATAAAGAGGCAGGGCATCGCGGTTGAGCTGAACAGGGAGATAGTGCCAAAGCGCCTCCACACGCAGACCGTCCTCAGGGAGGGGGACACGGTGGAGGTCGTGCGCATGGTCGGAGGGGGCTGAGAGCCGCTGAAGATGCGACAATAAAGAAGAACCATATTTTCTTTTTCGTTCCCGGATGGTTCAAGGGTGGATTGTTCGGAGATTCCTTAAGGAGAGACGAGATGGCTGACACCTTGAAGATAGGCAAGTACGAGTTCCGTTCGCGGCTGATGGTGGGCACCGGGAAGTACCCGACGAACGAGACGATGAGGCTGGCGCTCGAGGCCTCTGGGACCGAGGTGGTGACCGTTGCCGTAAGGCGCGTAAACCTCGACCGTTCGAGCGAATCGATGCTCGACCACATAGACCCGAAGAGGTACACGCTGCTGCCCAACACCGCGGGCTGCTACACCGCCGAGGACGCGGTAAGGACGTGCATGCTCGCGAGGGAGGCGCTCGATACGGACTTCGTGAAGCTCGAGGTGCTCGGCGACGAGAAGACCCTCTTCCCGGACAACGAGGCGCTGCTCGTGGCCGCCAGAGAGCTCGTCAAGGAGGGGTTTACCGTCCTTCCGTACACGAGCGACGACCCCATCATGGCAAGGAAGCTCGAGGACATAGGTTGCGCGGCGGTCATGCCCCTGGCCGCGCCCATAGGCTCCGGGCTCGGCATAAGGAACCCGTACAACATACGCATAATACTCGATACGATAAAGGTGCCGGTCATCGTGGACGCCGGGGTAGGCACGGCCTCGGACGCCGCCGTGGCCATGGAGCTCGGCTGCCACGGCATACTCATGAACACCGGCATAGCCGGGGCCAGGGACCCTGTCAGGATGGCGCGCGCCATGAACCTCGCGGTGGAGGCGGGCAGGCTCGCTTACCTCTCCGGCAGGATACCGAGGAAGCTCTACGCGTCGGCATCGAGCCCTATAGAAGGCATAATCGAGTAGCGGCTCTTATTTTCAGGAGGTTGCTTGCACCCCATACTCTTCAGATACGGCCCCATCACGATACGCTACTACGGGCTCATGTACGTCATAGCCATAGTGGTGGGCAGCTTTCTCATTAAAAGCGAGGTAAGGAGGAAGAGGATATCGCTATCCGACGACGAGGTGATGAACTTCATCGTCTGGGCCGTGGTGGCCGGGGTTATCGGGGCGCGGCTGTATTACATAGCCTTCAACCTCCCATACTACATCTCGAACCCGGCGGAGATACCGGCGGTCTGGCACGGCGGGCTCGCCATACACGGCGGGTTGACCGGCGGGGCGCTGGCGTCGTACATATACCTGAAGAGAAAGGGCGTGAGCTTCTGGCGCATGGCCGACGCCGTGGCCCCGGCCGCCATACTCGGGCAGACCTTCGGCAGATTCGGCAACTTCATGAACGGGGACGCCCACGGCAGTCCAACGGACCTGCCCTGGGGCATGGTCTTCCCCCCGCAGAGCATAGCGGGCTCGCAGTTCCCCGGCATCCCGCTGCACCCGACGATGCTCTACGAGCTCGTTCTGAACTTCATGATATTCTGCTTCCTCTGGTTTTTCCTCAGGAAGAAGGGGCACAGGAACGGCTACATATTCGCCATGTACATCATGCTCTACTCCGCCGGCAGGTTCTTCGTGGAGCACTTCAGGGCCGACAGCCTGATGTTCGGCCCCATAAGGGTCGCGCAGGCCGTAAGCATCGCGATAGTCGTTGCCGCCGCGGTGGTCATCTTCTCGAAGAAGCTCTGGAAGGCGGACGAGGGGCGCCCATGAAAAAAGAGCGGGAGGGATAATGCGTCTTCAACCCGGCATGGATGGCCTCGGGCTCTACCTCGTAACGGACAGGCACACGGCCGGAGGCTCCATACCCGCGCTCATCGAGGCGGTCGAGGAGGCGCTGGAGGGGGGCGTGCGCTTCGTGCAGCTCCGGGAGAAGGACCTCGGCGGCAGGGAGCTTTTAAGGCTCGCCCGTACACTCCGGGAGATCACCTCCGTCTTCGGCGCAAGGCTCGTGGTAAACGACAGGACGGACGTCGCCATCCTCTCCGACGCCGACGGGGTGCACCTCGGGCAAAACAGCGTATCGCCGCAGGACGCGCGCATCCTTCTCGGGGAGGACAAGCTCATAGGCGTCTCGACGCATTCTCTGGAAGAAGCGCTTACGGCTCAGGCCGAAGGGGCGGACTTCATAACCCTCGGCCCCGTATTCCACACCCCTTCCAAGGCGGCGTGGGGGGACCCGGTGGGCCTCGGGACGCTGCGCAGGGTCGCCGGGAGCGTATCGGTGCCGGTCTACGCCATAGGCGGGATAAAGGCGGACAGGCTCGCAGGGGTGCTGGAGGCGGGTGCGAACGGCGCCGCCGTCATATCCGCCGTGCTCGGCCCCGGCGACGTAAGAACCAAGGCCTCAACGCTGCTGACCGCGTTCTACGCGGGAGGGGACAAAAAATAGACTACCGCTTTTCCAGACCGGGTGTTGAAAGAGTCCGTCCAAGGATTGCGCCAACAGGATGTCTTTCAACAGCCTGCTGAAATATACGGACTACCCTTCAGATAAGGAGAGAGCCATGACACAGATCGAAGCCGCCCGCAGGGGCGTAATAACCAGGGAGATGGAGGCGGCCGCGCAAAGCGAGGGCGTCGGGGCCGAGCAGATAAGACGGTCCATCGAGGAAGGCACGGTGGTGATAACCCGCAACCGCGCGCATACCTCCATAGCGGGGCTCGCCGTGGGCAAGGGGCTTCGCACCAAGGTCAACGCCAACATCGGCTCCTCTCAGGACCACGTGGACGTCGAAGAGGAGATCCTCAAGCTCAGGGCCGCCGTGGAGGCCGGGGCGGACGCGGTCATGGACCTTTCCACCGGCGGGGACGTGAACGCCATAAGGCGCGCCATAATGGAGGAGTCCACGGTGCCCATCGGCACCGTGCCGATATATCAGGCGGCCATGGACGCGAAGAAGAAGGGCAAGTCGTTCGTGGAGCTTACCGCCGACGAGATCTTCGAGGTGATAGAGCAGCAGGCGCAAGAGGGCGTGGACTTCGTGACCGTGCACTGCGGTGTGACCATGGGCTCGGTCGAGCGGATCAGGAGAGAGGGCCGGATAATGGGCATCGTCAGCCGCGGTGGGGCGCTCACCGCGGAGTGGATGAAGTTCCGCAAAAGGGAGAACCCCCTGTACGAGGAGTTCCCCCGCCTTGTGAAGATAGCGAAGAAGTACGACATGGTCCTGAGCCTCGGCGACGGGCTGCGCCCCGGGTGCCTTGCGGACGCCACGGACAGGGGGCAGGTCTCGGAGCTTATAACCCTCGGCGAGCTTGCTCGCAAGGCCTTCGAAGAGGGCGTGCAAGTGATGATAGAGGGGCCGGGGCACATGCCGATAAACCAGATAGAGGCGAATATCCTCCTTCAGAAGAGGCTCTGCAACGGCGCGCCCTTCTACGTGCTCGGCCCGCTGGTCACGGACATCGCGCCGGGCTACGACCACATAACCTCCGCCATCGGCGGCGCCATCGCCGCGCAGAGCGGCGCGGACTTCCTGTGCTACGTGACCCCGAGCGAGCACCTGAGGCTGCCGGACGTTGCGGACGTGCGCGAAGGCGTCATAGCCTCGCGCATAGCCGCGCACGCAGGCGACATAGCCAAGAACGCGCGCGCCATGGAAGAGGACATACGGCTTGCAAAGGCAAGGAAGAAGCTCGACTGGGACGAGCAGATAAGGCTCTCGATAGACCCGAAAAAGGCGCAGAGCATACGCGACGTAAGCCCCCCCGAGGACTCCGATGTCTGCAGCATGTGCGGGAGCCTTTGCGCCATAAAGATTACCAGGTAGGGTTGCCTCCACTGCAGGGGAAGACGGCGGTTGTCTCTCTGGC
>JBHHYT010000130.1:0-4215 GCA_046757705.1 Thermodesulfobacteriota bacterium | reverse complement strand
CGCGCGCCTGCCTTGTTCGATGAACTCCTGGGGGATGGGCAGGTGGCTGTATAGGGGCGTCTGGTTGCGGTACTTGTGGTGGTAGTGGCCGTCGTCGTGCCACATGGTAAGGCCCGCGAGCACGGCCCCTATGCTTGAAGAGTGCATCTCGGGGCCTTCCTCCCATACGCCGAAGTCCGGCTCGGAGTGCCACCTTACGGTCGTAAGGTACAGAACGATGTCCCGCAGCAGTATGAGGGTCTCCGCCTGGTCCGAGGGGATGACGTTGTGACCCTTCTTTATCAGGTCGCCGGTCTTGTAGAGGAACAGGCCGAAGATGTCGAGCTGGTGGTGGCCCCACTCGCTGGTTATCTCCTCGAGGGTGACCGGGTGTATGCGGGCGTGTATGACCTCGTCGGCGCAGCTGCCGAGGTAGTTGCGCTTGCGCGCGCCCCTTATTATCTTGTGGTGGTACTTGCAGAATATCCTGATGATGAGCCTGTAGCTCTCTATCATCTTGTCGTACGCGCCCACGTACTCGTTGGCGTTGGTGGCGTACATGATGTCGCGGAGCCAGAAGACGTTGTACTTGTCCCCGCCCTTGTCCCCGCAGTAGTCCGAGGCGATGTACCCTCCGTTGAGTTGCCTGAGGTCCTCGAGGTGCTTGTAAGCCACCTGCAGCTTTCCCTTGATGGGCAGGTCAATGAAGGTGCGGCCCTTGAGGGCCCGCTTGAGAGCGGAGTTGGCTATGATGCGCTCGTCCGGCTTTATCTCATCCACCGTCTTTTTCATGAGAGATATGATAACCCAATTCGAGGCACCGTTCAATGATTACTTGCAGAGCTATCATACTAAAATCCTTAGGCTTTTTGGCTTGACACCTATCTCGATAGGCCCCGTCCAGTCAAAGGCCTCGCCGTCCACGTGCACGGCATGGGTGCCCATCCTTGTTATCTCGGCCTCCTTTACCCGCATCCGTGTGTACCCGGGAAAGCCCTCTATCCTCTTCGAGAAGAGCCTTGCGCCGAGGCCGAGGGACTTGAGCAGGCCTATCCGGGGGACGAAGCACAGGTCGAGCAGCCCATCGTCCGGGCTCGCGCCGGGGGCGATAAACGCCTCGCCGCCGAGCCGCTCGATGTTCGCCGCAGTAAGCAGGAACGGGGCCACCTCGGCGCTGAAACCGTCCGCCCTTATGTGTGACGGGGTACACCGGTAGCGGAAGAACTCCATCACCGCGAGCGGGAAGTACGGGCGCAGCCCGCGCATCCTGCTGCTCCACGACTCCGTATTGTACCTCTTGCTCAGGTGCGCCTCGAAGCCGAGCCCTGCGGTAGTGAAAAAATACCTGCCGCAGATGGTCCCGGCGTCTATCTCCCTTACGCTGAACCTCTTTACTAAGGATACGCACTCCCTGACGCCCTCCGGTATGCCAAGCGTCTCGGCCAGGGCGTTGCCGGAGCCGAGGCGTATTATGCCCAGGGCGGTGGACGCGGCCACGAGCGGGGCCGCGACATGGTTCACGGTGCCGTCGCCTCCGCAGGCGAAGACGGCGTCGTAGCCCTTACGCACCGCCTCGGCGGAGAGCCTTGAGAGGCTGTCGCTCCCGGCGGCCACGTTTATCTCGAACATGCCGTTCTCGGAGCCGAGCACCTCTCTGACCGCGGCGGTAACCTCGGCCGTCCTGTCCGAGCCACCCGCCTTCGGGTTCACTATGAAACGCACCTTCAAGCCCAACACCTCCACCTGTACCATACCATGGGAGCGGCGGCAGCCGCAGACGAACGCCCAAGATGTATAAGTACCCGGTTTTACACTTTTTTTCAAGGGCTAATGTGGGCGCTCCGGGCGAACGCCCTCTACCCGTGCCGGAGTCGATATTGCAAAGCCCGGCTTTTCGTATATACTTGTCTCAACGGCACAACACATTCTCAGGAAGAACAGGACCGATTATGTTGAAGATCATCCCCGTACTTATCTTCTGCCTTTTCCCCTTATTTACCGCATCCACTGCAAACGGAGGTCACGAGATGGGTTTCAGGATCGAGAGCCCCGACTTCACGGAGGGCGGGAGCATCCCCGAGAGGTTCAGCTGCGACGGGGAGGACATATCCCCACAGCTTGCGTGGGACGGCGCCCCAGAGGGCACTAAGAGCTTCGTGCTCACCATCGAGGACCCGGACGCCCCGATGGGCACCTTCGTGCATTGGGTCGTCTACGACCTTCCGCCTTCGGCTCACGGGCTTGAAAGGGGGATAGGGAGCGGCCCCATCGGGCTCGATGGAACGAAAGGGGGCAGGACGGGTTTCGGGCACGAACGCTACGGGGGCCCGTGCCCGCCCAGGGGGCACGGCAGGCACCGGTACTTCTTCACCATCCGAGCCCTCGACATCCCCGGTCTCGGCCTCCCGGACGGCGCGGGCAAGGGCCTGATAGAAAAGGCGGTCAAAGGGCATGTGCTCGCCGAGGCGAGCATCATGGGGGTCTATGAGAGGTAGTTTGAATTTTCGGTTAGGGTTTTAAACCCGGCCGGCTTCTCACGCGCCTCCCCTTCGGGGAGAGGAGCCGCGGGGGGTCGCCTCGATGCCGTTTGCGCCCCTGCGGGACGCTTCCGGTGATTAGGCTCGCTCAGCTGGACTTCCTCTGCCCCGTTCGCGCGCCCCGCTTAAGGTCGCTTCGCGCCCTGAGGACCACCCCGGCGCGCTCTCCCACCTCTTCCCAAAGCGACGCTCGCTCTAATCACCCGGTGTTTTTTTAGAACAAAATAAAAGGCGGGCGGCGCTCTGATCACCCGGGGTGTTTTTAAGGACAAAAAAAGCGTCCATAGTGTCATTCTGAGGAGCCGGAGGCAACGAAGAATCTCCGGGCCTGTTTAACCGCCAAAAGACGAGATTCTTCGCGTTGCTCAGAATGACAGACCAACCTCCCCCTTTTCCAAAAGGGGACCGAGGGGGATTTTTCATCTCAACCCGAGGGGGCGAAGCCACCGAAGGATCCCGGCAATCCTTAGACCCTTCACTCCGTTCGGGATGACAGACCGATATGCGGGTGCACAGATGCGCCCGCTCAACGCGCGGGGATTACACGCCCTACCTTATTATCTTCTCGGGGGAGACGAGGTGGCGCGAGAGGCCGAGCTGCCCGGGTGTCATGCCGAGGGCGAGGCCCACGAGCTGGGCCAGATGGAAGACGGGCATGCCTATCTTCTCAGAGACCTTCTTCTCGGCGAGCTTCTGGTAGTTGTCGAGGTTTATGTGGCAGAACGGGCACGGGGTCACGAAGCAGTTGGCGCCCCTGTCCCTGCCGTCGATGAGCCTTTTCGCGGTCATCAGTTCGGCGTTCTGCTCGGCGACGAGGTCTACCTGAAAGCCGCAGCACTTCGTCCTGCCCCCGAACTCTACCGGCTCTGCGCCGAGCGCCTCGATGACCGCCTCTAGCGACCACGGCCTTGCCGGGTCGTCGAAGCCGAGCGCGTCGGAGGGCCTCAGGCTGTGGCATCCGTAGAAGGGCGCGGCCCGGAGCCAGTCGAGCGGCTTTACGACCTTCTTCTTGAGTTTCTCAAGGCCGTACTCCCCGGCGAGCACCCACAGGAGCTGCTTTACCTCGACCTTGCCGCTGTAGTGGAGCCCTGCCTCCGAGAGCACCTCGTTCGTCCTCTCGAGCAGCGCCGGGTCCTGCTTAAGGTCCCGGTTGGCGGTGCTCATCACCATCAGGCAGGTGGAGCAGATGGTCATTATGTCCATGCCCATCTGCTCGGCCTCGGCGAATATGCGGGCGTTCAATGCCACGGACAGGTCGTAGTCGAAGTCCGTGAGCAGGCCCGCGCCGCAGCAGTTGGCCCTGGGCATGTCGAAGAGGTCGAAGCCGAGCGCCTCGGCGACAAGGCGCGTGGTCTCGTTCGCCTCCCTCGTCATCTCCTGGGAGGCGCAGCCCGGATAGTATGCGTACCTCAGTCTTTCCATTCCCTTTTCCCTGAAAAGCGGCGGCTATTCCTTGCCCTTCTTCTCCGCCTTCCTCTTCTCTATCTCGTCGTATATACGCCTGACCTCTTCTATCTTCTCTATCTGCGGGAATATGTGCGGGTGCGGCATCTTGCCGTGCACCTCCATCTTCAGCCCCAGAGGTATCTTGCCGAGAGAGCGGAGGAAGCCGAGCGTGCGGAAGGTCATGGCCGCCTCGTCGAGACGCCCGAGCTTCTTTATCGAGTCGGCCATGGCAGAGACGTGCTTGGCGCCGGGG
>JBHHYT010000129.1:0-4226 GCA_046757705.1 Thermodesulfobacteriota bacterium | reverse complement strand
AGCGAGGCGGACGTGGTGCGCCACCCGCTGGTGCAGAAGATCGTAAAGGCGTTCGACAGGATGGAGGCCAGGAAGAGGGCCGCCGCCGTTGCGGAGGAAGTTTGAAGGGGCCCGTAATCGAGATAAAAGGCGTAAAGGCGCTCTGCGCAAGGACGCTCTCCTATCGCTCGCTTGAAAAGCTGTTGGTCCTCCTCTGCTTCGCGGCCTTCGTCTCCGTATAGAGAACGTCAACGACGGGAACAGGCACGGCAGGCTCGCCCCCTCGATGAGCGCGCTCATACTCACCAGCCACATAAAGGAGGGCGTGGAGCTTGCGGAGAAGCACAGGCTGGGGTCGAGGATAATAGACATCATACGCCAGCACCACGGCACCTCCCTGATAACCTTATTCTACCGCAAGGCCCGGGCCGCCGGGGACCTTGAGACGAGCGAGGTCGACGAGAAGAGCTTCAGGTACCCGGGCCCCAGGCCGCAGACGAAGGAGGCCGGGCTCGTGATGCTCGCCGACGCCATAGAGGCGGCGAGCAAGACGCTGCCGGAGCCGACGCCGGTGCGCATCCAATGGCTCACGCAGAAGATAGTAAACAAGATATTCACGGACGGGCAGCTCGACGAGTGCGAGCTGACGCTCAAAGACCTCCATTCGATAACCAAGAGCTTCAACAGGGTCTTTGCGGGCATCTACCACCAGAGGATAGACTACCCCGAGCCGGAGGAGCTTTTAAAGGAGGACGGAGTTGAAGGTTCTGGTAAGGTGCGAGGCGGTGAAAGGGGGCCGCGCGGCGGCGGCGAGGTCAAGAAAAATGACAGAGACCGCCTTAAAAGGCTTGGGATGCAGTGACTGCGAGGTGAGCGTCCTGTTGACGGGCAACGCCCGCATAAGGGAGCTCAACGCGAGGTACCGGAAGATCGACCGGCCAACGGACGTCCTGAGCTTCCCGATGGACGACCCGTACATGCTCGGCGACATAGTGATATCGCTCGAGAAGGCGGCCTCCCAGGCCTCGGAGTTCTCCGTTACCCTCGATGAGGAGATGGGCAGGCTCGTTGTCCACGGCGTTCTCCACCTGCTCGGCTACGACCACGTAAACGGAGGTCGTCAGGCCGCCAAGATGAAGAGGGCGGAGGAGTCGCTTATGGGGGCGCTCCGGAAAGAGGGGCTCATTCCCATGGGCCCCCAAGACTAAAGGCATGCAAAAAGAACGGGAAGTGAAAAAACCGAGGAACTGGTTCGAGTCGTTGAACTGCGCCATCGAAGGCGTCATCTTCGCCTTCAAGACGCAGAGGCATATGAGGTACCATTACATCATAGCCGCCGCCGCGCTCTTTCTGAGCCTGCTCCTCGACCTCCCGATGGTGGAGTTCGGGCTCTTCTCGCTGTCCGTGGTCATCCTGCTGTTCGCCGAGATGATGAACACGGCGGTGGAAGAGGCCGTAAACCTCATAGAGGACCGCCACCACATACTGGCGAAGAACGCAAAGGACGTATCCGCCGGGGCCGTGCTCATCTCCTCCGTGGGCGTGGCCATCATGGCATACATGATATTCTCCAAGCACCTTTACGACCCCATGGGAGCGGGGTTGAGGGAGATGAGGATGTTCTCGGGACATATCGCCATAATATCCCTGCTGCTCGTGCTCATAGCCGTGGTGATGTTCAAGGCCACCGTCGGAAAGGGCACCCCACTGCACGGGGGGATGCCGAGCGGCCACTCCGCCGTGGCGTTCTCCCTGTGCACCTCCATCAGCCTCCTTACGCTCAACCCGATGGTAACGATACTCGCCTTCGCCATGGCCGTCATGGTCTGCCACTCGAGGCTCGAGGGGGGCGTCCACACAAAGACCGAGGTGGTCCTCGGCGGGCTGCTCGGCTTCGGCCTGACGCTGCTTATCTTCAGGATATTCTTCGTGACCCTAAAATAATGAAACGTCCCCTGCTTTGCGCCATATCAGGTCTCCTCCTCGTCCTCGCGTTCCCGCCCGTCGGGCTCGGGTTCACGGCGTGGTTCGCCCTTGTGCCCCTGCTCTTCGCGCTCGAAGGGCAAGGGTGGAAGAGAGGGCTCCTGTACGGCTACGTCTTCGGCGCCGCCTTCTTCCTCGGCACGGTATACTGGGTCATCCACTCCATGTACTACTACGGGGGGGTGCCCCTGGCCGTAAGCGTGCTGGCCATGCTCCTGCTCGTGGCGTACCTGAGCGTATACCCCGGCATCTTCGGCGTGCTCGCCTCCTCGGCGGGCCGCCTGTCTCCCATGGTCCTGCTCGTGGTCACGCCCGCCCTCTGGACGGCGCTCGAGTACCTCAGGGGCCACCTCTTTACCGGGCTTCCGTGGGTGCTCGCCGGGTACTCGCAGGCGTATTACCTGCCCGTTATACAGATAGCCGACGTCACCGGCGTCTGGGGGGTCTCGTACCTCGTCGTCTTCGTGAACACCGCCATCTGGCTCGCCGTCCGGAGCGTCATCGGAAGGGACAGCCGCTTCCCGGCGCGCGCCGTGGGTGTCGCGGCCCTCGTGACGGCCTCTGTCGTCGTGTACGGGTTTGTGCGCACTGTGCAGGTCGATAAGGAGGTGAAGGGCTGGGCCGGGCTGCGCGCCGCCGTGGCACAGGGCTCCATAGACCAGTCGGTCAAATGGGACAGGTCGTTCCAGAAGAGCACGCTCAAGATATACAGGGGGCTTACCGTGGAGGCCGCCAGGCAGGGCGCACGCCTCGTCGTCTGGCCGGAGACGGCCGTGCCCTTCTACTTCGTCCCGGCGAAGATAAAGGAAGGCGAGGTAGGCTCCATCACCAGGGAGGCCGGAACTTACGTGTTGACCGGGAGCCCCTCTTATAACTATAATCCCGATACGAGGCAGGCAGAGTACTACAACAGCGCCTACCTGCTCTTCCCCGACGGTGAGACGGCTGGCAGGTACGATAAGTCCCACCTCGTGCCGTTCGGGGAGTACGTGCCGCTCAAGAAGCTCTTCCCCTTCTTCAAAAAGCTCACCGCGGGGGTGGGGGACTTCTCCGAGGGGCCGGGCGCGGTGCCCATAGCCTTCGAGGGCGGGGGCATAGGCACGCTCATATGCTACGAGTCGATATTCCCGGAGATAGCGGCCGCCTCGGTAAGGAACGGCTCAACGATACTGGTGAACATCACCAACGACGCGTGGTTCGGCCGCACCTCGGCGCCGTACCAGCACTTCGAGATGTCGATACTGCGCGCCGTGGAGAACAAGGTCTACCTCCTTCGTGCGGCGAACACCGGCGTGAGCGGCATTGTCGGCCCCGCCGGAAGGGTGATGAAGCGCTCCGGGCTGTTTGAAAAGGCGGTGCTCGTCGACGACGTCCGCCTCAAACGGGGTCCGCTTACGCTATACTCCAGGTACGGGGACCTCTTCGCGTGGGGGTGCCTTGCCATTTCATTCACTTTTGTGATAAACAGATTAAAAAGACGGAGGTCTTGAGACATGTTCGACGAGATAAAGGAAGAGATAAGGGGCACAAGGGAGAGGTACGAAGAGCTCAGAGGTTATCTTTGACCAGGCTTCAAAGCAAAAAGAGCTCGCTGAGATAGAACACCGCCTTACCGACCCCGCCGTCTGGTCCGACCAGGCCGAGTCGCAGAGGCTCATGAAGCGCAAATCCGCGCTCTGTTCCGCCGTGGAGTCGGTCGACAGGATCGGCGGCCTCGTCGAGGAGGCCGAGATACTGCTCGAGCTGGCCCAGGATGCCGGAGACGAGGCCGCGGCCATGGAGGCGAAGGAGAAGATAGAGGAGGCGGCGAGCGCCGTTACCGGCGCCGAGGTGCACAGGATGCTCTCCGGCGAGCACGACCGCCTCAACGCCATCGTATCCATCCACCCCGGCGCGGGAGGCACCGAGGCGCAGGACTGGGCCTCCATCCTCTTTCGTATGTACATGCGCTGGGCGGAGCTGAGGGGCTACTCCACCGAGACGGTAGACTACCTGCCAGGGGAGGAGGCGGGCCTCAAGAGCGTCACCTTCACCGTGCACGGCGAGTTCGCATACGGCTACCTGAAGGCCGAGGCCGGGGTGCACCGGCTCGTGCGCATCTCCCCGTTCGACGCCAACAAGAGGAGGCACACCTCCTTCGCCTCGGTATTCGTCTACCCGGAGATAGAGGACGACATCGAGGTGGACGTCAACGAGGCCGACCTGAGGGTCGATACCTTCCGCGCAAGCGGCGCAGGGGGCCAGCACGTCAACAAGACCGACTC
>JBHHYT010000128.1:0-4372 GCA_046757705.1 Thermodesulfobacteriota bacterium | reverse complement strand
CTCGTCCTCGCCCCCGAAGTTCTCGAAGAGGATTACGACCCTGTTCTCACGCTCGTTCTCGTACTCCTTGACGAGCAGCCTTCCCGTGCTCGCCGCCCTCTTCCAGTGTATGTGCCGGGAGTCGTCCTCCGGGGTGTAGTCCTTGAGACCGTAAAGTTCGGTGCCGTCCCCCTTGCCGGCGGGATGGGTCTCGCCGTGGGTGGGGCTTACCGAGGGCACGACCGGGGTAGTCTTGAGCGGCTTTACCGCCGGGTATACGAGTATGCTCTCCTGCGACTCCTCATCCTTGGCCTTGACGAACAGGCCGAAGGGGAAGCGCGTGGAGACCTTGAGGCCGTACAGGGTGAACTGCCCGCGCTTCTTGAAGGTGCAGCTGGACGTACGTGTCACGGTCTTTCCGGCGAGGAGTTTCAAGACGTAGACCGGGGTGGCGTGGAAGTCCCGCACGGGTATCTCGCGCACGTGGAACGAGAACGACGGGAAGAGCCTTTTTTCGTTCCTGATCTCGACGACGACCGGCACCGGGGAGTCCTTGAAGGCCCGTCTGGGGATGGAGACCCTGCGTGGGCGCACCTTCCTCAGGGTGGACTCGGACATGACGCCGGAGATGATTATCAGTGAGAGGAGTGTGGCGACGACGAGGTAAAGGAGGTTGTTGCCGGTGTTGAGCGCGGCGACGGCTATGACGAGCAGGATGCCAATGAACCACTTGCCCTCGGTGGTGAAGCGCAGAGACCTCGGGAACTTGAGGAGCCTGCGGCGGCGTTTCCTCCTGCGCGCCCGCGACCTCTTGTCGAAGAGCCTGCCGGACAGGACGCGTGACCATGGGCGTGGAACTGTTATGGCGGGTCTAAGGTTCATCTCATTGCACCACGGCAGGGTTTCAAGGGGGATTACACCGGAACGCTTACATTGGAGAGCACATCCTCGATGAGAGCGGCGTTGCGCTCCACTCCGTTAAAGCCTTGCTCCTCTGGTATTATCCTGTGGGCGAAGACCGGCACGCAGAGCGCCTTTATGTCGTCGGGCAGGCAGTAGTCGCGCCCGCACGCGACGGCGTGCGCCCTGGCGGTCCGGTACAGGGTCGTGGTGGCGCGCGGGCTCACACCGAGCCGTATGTCCCGGTGGTTGCGGGTCCCGGTCACTATGGCGATGATGTAGCTCACCAGGTCGTCGTCCACCCTGACCCTCTCTGCCAGCGCCTGCATGGCGCAGAGGTCTTTTATGTTGATCACGGGGGAGAGGTCCTCGATGGTGCGCGCCGAAGGGGTCATGCGGATGACCTCCCTCTCGTGCTCGGGGTCAGGGTACCCGATGCGAAGGCACATGGTGAACCTGTCGAGCTGGGACTCGGGCAGGACGAAGGTGCCGGAGAACTCCAGCGGGTTCTGCGTGGCAAGGAGCATGAACGGTTCGGGAAGGTGGTGCGAGACCCTGTCCACCGAGACCTGCCTGTCGTTCATGGCCTCGAGCAGCGCGCTCTGCGTCTTCGGGGTGGCCCTGTTTATCTCGTCGGCAAGGACGATGTTGGCGAAGATCGGCCCCTTCCTGAACTCGAAGGTGTGCTCGGTCTGGTTGTAGACCGTCATTCCTATGACATCGGAGGGTAGCAGGTCGCTCGTGAACTGTATCCTCTGGAACGAGCAGTTGATGGAGCGGGCGAGCCCCTTGGCAAGGGTCGTCTTGCCCACGCCGGGCACATCCTCGAGCAGCAGGTGCCCCCTGGCGAGCAGCGCCGTCACGGCGAGGTCTATCACAGCCGCCTTGCCCTTTATGACGAGCGCGAGGTTCTCCTTGAGGGCCTCGGTCTTCTGGTATATCTCTTCGTTTTCCATGGCTTTTCCAGTGAAACAGTTATGAAAATTTTACCAGATAAGGCTCGCGCCAGTCAATCTAATAAGGCGCGGGGGCGATCCGGTCCCGGTCGTACGCATTATTTATATATCGGCTGAAATAAAACCTCTTGAAGAGTTTTTTGATATATTGTAGTCTTTTACTTACTTACAGGGGTCTTTATAATCGATGAAGCATCTTTTAGCCGTGATTATAGTCCTTTCGGCCGTTTTGCCCGGACGCCTTGCCTCAGCCGAGAACATCAGGGAAAAGCTCACCACCGATATCTCAGCCCTTAAAGGGGATTACGCGAACTTCTATCTCGACACCGGGAGCATGCTGCGCCTTGGCGCGGGGCTGGCCGGGGGCGCGTTTCTGGCCAATACCTCCGCCGACAGGGAGTTTCAAGAGTATTACCGCGACGACTTGCGCAGCTCGACGACCGACGGCTTCTCGAAGGTCTTCAGGGTACCCGGCGAGCCTTTGGCCGCAGTGCCCGTGCTCGCCGCCCTGAGGCTCGCCTTCCCGCTCGACAGCCCCATCGGGCTGTGGTCCCAGAGGACGCTGCGGGGCATATTCCTCGGCGGCCCGGCGGCCTACCTGATACAGAACATCGCCGGAGGCGGACGCCCGGAGGAGGGGGCCGACACCTCCAGATGGCGCGGGCCGTTCCATAACAACAACAGCCTGAGCGGCCACACGTTCATCGGCGCGCTCCCCCTCATAACCGCCGCCCGGATGCAGGACGACCCGTACCTGAAGGCCATGCTCTACGCCGCCTCGCCGCTAACCGGCCTCTCGCGCATAAACGACGACAAGCACTACGTCTCCCAGGTCTTCCTCGGCTGGTATCTCGCCTACATGAGCGCCGTCGCCGTGGAGGGGACGGGGGCAGGCAAGGACTACTCCGCCGGGGTCATACCTCTTGCCGGCAACGGCTTTCTCGTCTTCTTCGACAGGAGGTTCTGACGTTGCCCCTGCGTAACCTCTTCTTTCCGTTCGAGGCTTATCGGCCGGGGCCCCGGTCTTTCCGTACAAAGCGGCTAAATAAAAGATGCCCTGCGCCGATATGACGTATGTCCGCATATATCCGAGGGCGGGCTATGGAGGGACCCCCTCGCGTGCGCGCCATAAAAATGCTGACCGGACGCCGCCCGATGGGGTATAATTCCTGTTGCAAGGTCACTTGAAGGAGTGTGTGATGAGTAAAAGATTGCTGGTAACCGGTTCCAACGGCCTGATAGGCAGCGAGGTGGTCGTCCACTTCTGCAACGAAGGCTGGGACGTTACGGGTTTCGACAACAACATGAGAGCGGACTTCTTCGGGCCCAGGGGCGATACCCGGTGGAACCAGGCCCGGCTTACGCAGGCGCACAAGAACTTCCGCCACGTGGAGATGGACATAAGGGACAGGGACAGGGTGCTCGCCGAGGTCGCCGCCACAAGGCCCGACGCCATCGTGCACACCGCTGCCCAGCCGAGCCACGACCTCGCGGCCAGCCGCCCGTTCGACGACTTCGACGTAAACGCCGTGGGCACGCTCAATATGCTCGAGGCGGCGCGAAGGGCGTGCCCGGAGGCCCCCTTCGTCCACATGTCCACCAACAAGGTCTACGGGGACGCGCCCAACGAGCTCGCCCTCGTGGAGCTGCCCACGCGCTGGGATTACGCGGACAAGGAGTACGAGAACGGCATAGACGAGGAGTTCAGGATAGACCGCTCCAAGCACTCCCTCTTCGGCGCCTCGAAGGTCGCCGCGGACATCATGGTGCAGGAGTACGGCAGGTACTTCAACATGCCGACCTGCTGCCTGAGGGGAGGGTGCCTGACGGGGCCCGGCCATTCGGGGGTCGAGCTGCACGGCTTCCTGAGCTATCTCATCAAGTGCAACCTCGAAGGCAGGCTCTACCGAATATACGGTTACAAGGGCAAGCAGGTCAGGGACAACATCCACTCCTTCGACGTGGTGCGCTTCATAGGCGAGTTCATCAGCGCGCCCCGCTCCGGCGAGGTCTACAACATCGGCGGCGGGCGCGCCAACTCCATTTCCATCGTCGAGGCGTTCAAGCTCATCGAGTCGATCTCCGGCAAGGCCATGGTCCACGAGTACGACGAGCAGAACCGGCAGGGCGACCACATCTGCTACATATCCGACCTATCGAAGATGCGCGCGCACTACCCGAAGTGGGATATAACAAAGGACCTCGATACGACCTTCAGGGAGATATACGAATCGTGGCTCAGGCGCGGGCACGCGTAACGGGAGTGAAACCCCCGCTCTTGCCGCGACGTCGGGAGAAGCGGTGCTTGAAGCGATGTTTGATGGAAAAAACCGAAAAAATCCTGCCCGTGGCCAAGGTAGTGCTTGACAGTTTTTTCAGTTATGGTAATATTTACCCCTTAACACTGTAACAAATATAACATTTCAAGAATGCGGGAATCGAGATGCGGGCGATGGTGCGCCCGGCCGAAGGCGGCGAAGCGGCGCTCATCGAACTCAAGGCGGTGGACGGCGCTTATCCCCTGTACGGGTCGATGG
>JBHHYT010000127.1:0-4430 GCA_046757705.1 Thermodesulfobacteriota bacterium | reverse complement strand
CGGCGCCCACGACGCCGACCGCCAGCCGCTGCCGGATCAGATCCCGTTACAAGACGATGACCAACAATGTTATCGCCATGAATACCAGGAGAGTTGCCGCTATGTTTATCGTCTCCGCCCTGTTGAATTCGTTGCTCTTCATGGTAGCCTCCCTGCCCTGGGTTCTTGTTAGATGAAGAGGTTCAGTATCGCTTATTATCGGCAGGAGATCCTCTAACTATATTCTACTCTCCCTCGACTCCGGGGCGCAGTGAGTTTGGTTACATAGAGGCCGCACGGCCGGTGCGCGACCGGGGTGGTTTGGGGCAGGGGCAAAGACCTGAAAGAACCTCTTTTAAAATAACGAGTTACAGTGAGAACCCTGTTTTTCTCCGCCGTAGTTGACAGCAGGGGCGGGAAATTGTAGATTACCGTTTACGGGTTTGACGGTTTAAGCGTGTGGAGGCGGCTTTGGGCATAGTGGTGCCGTACAGGCGTTTGAGCGATGACGCGCTCAAGGGACTGGTCGAGGAGTTTGTGTCGCGCGAGGGCACCGATTACGGCCACGTCGAGCCGGACATGGATGAGAAGATGCGCGACGTCGTGCGCCAGCTCGAGGACGGCAGGGCCGTAATCCTCTTCGACGACGCCACCGGCACCTGCAACATCGTAAGAAAGGAAGAGCTTTGAACGAGAGGGGCGTTGACGGTGAGGATTGAAAGACCGGCGCGCCCTTGACCGCGGCATAGTGGGAGGAGAAGGGTTTGAAATAAGAGGGATGTTGATGGTGAAGCTTGAAAGACCGGCGCGCCTTTGACCGCGGCACCGCAAGCAGGGAAAGGCTAAAGAAGTGAAAGACGATCGAATATGGTGAAGCTTGAAAGGATGGTGGGGTTTCTTGACGAGTATTTAAAGACCGTCGAGTTCAAAGACCACTCGTGGAACGGTCTGCAGTTCGAGGGCGCGGGGGCCGTGGGCAAGGTCGCCTTTGCCGTGGACGCGGGGGTGGACGCCTTCCGGGAGGCCGCGGCCGCCGGAGCTCAGATGCTCGTGGTCCATCACGGTCACTTCTGGCGGGGCACGAACCCGTCGTACGCCTCGTGGGGGAAGAAGAGGCTCGACATACTCATGGAGAATTCGTTGTCGCTCTACGCCAGCCACCTGCCGCTCGACCATCACCCGGTCGTGGGCAACAACGCGCAGCTGCTCAAGCTCATCGGGGCGAAGGTGACGGGGGAGTTCGGCTCCTACGGCGGAAGGTCCATCGGGTGGAGGGGCAGGCTTTCAAGGCCGCTTACGGTCGATGCGATAGCGGGCAAGCTCGAGAGCGAGCTCGGCGCAAGCTGCAGGGTGCTGCCCTTCGGCCCCGGGAAGGTCTCTACCGTGGCGGCGTTAAGCGGCGGCGGGGGGTACGATATATTCTTCGAGGCGCTCGACTCGGGCGTGGACCTCTACGTCACCGGCGACTCCATCGAGGTCTACCATACGGCGAAGGACGCTGGCCTGAACGTCATATTCGGCGGCCACCACGCCACCGAGACGGCGGGGCTCAAGGCGCTCCGGAAGGTGGTTGAAAAGAGGTTCCGGGTTGAGACCGTCTTTATAGACATCCCCACGGGGCTATAGCCGATGAGCCCCTTGATGCCCGCCCCTTGCCCTCCTGCGAAAAAATATCTCTCATGGAACAAATCTGTGAATTTTTTTGCAAATAATGTTACAATATCTTATTAATTTGCCGGCGGCCCATGTTTGGCCCGGGCCATTGAAGATAATCGGGCAAGGATAAACCGGGCCGCAAGGGCCCTTAAAACCGAGAGGACAGGAATGAAATTTGACAGTTTGGACCTGCAGGCCGACATCCTTAAGGGTGTGGCGGATGCGGGTTTCGAGAAGTGCACGCCCATACAGGAACAATCCCTTCCGGAGTGTCTTGCGGGCAAGGACATAATCGCCCAGTCGCAGACCGGGACCGGAAAGACGGCGGTATTCGTATTGACGATATTCAACAGGCTCATGGCATCGGGCCCTTCGCAGAAGCCCAGGGCGCTGGTGATGGTGCCCACGAGGGAGCTCGCCGTACAGGTCGAGCAGGACGCAAGGAAGCTCGGCGCGCACCTGCCCCTTAAGACGCTTACCGTCTACGGCGGCGTGGACTACGACAAGCAGACCTCCGTGCTCAAGACCGGGGTAGACCTCGTCGTGGCCACTCCCGGCAGGATGATAGACCTGTACAAGTCCAAGTACCTTTCGCTCGACGACATAGAGATGTTCGTCATAGACGAGGCCGACAGGATGTTCGACATGGGTTTCGCCCCGGACATCACCTACATCGCGAGCCGCCTGCTCAAGGACAAGCCCCGCCAGACCATGCTCTTCTCCGCCACCATAGACAGCAACGTCGAGCGCCTCGCCTCCAGGTACATGAAGCCCGATATCATGCGCGTGGAGATAGAGCCGGAGCAGGTGACGGTCGACACCATCGACCAGAAGGTGATCTATGTGTCGAACGAGGAGAAGCTCCCGATGCTCCTGAGCCTGCTCAAGAGGCCGGACGCCAGCACGGTCATCATCTTCACGAACATGAAGAGGACGGCGGAGATGCTCGAGTGGAAGCTCCAAGGCAACGGGTTCCAGGCAAAGGCGCTCACCGGGGACATGACCCAGGCGAAGCGCCAGAAGGTCATCGAGGGGATGAAGGCCGGCAAGGTACACATACTCGTGGCCACGGACGTGGCCGCGCGCGGCCTCCACATAGAGGGTGTTACGCACGTTATCAACTACGACCTGCCCGAAGAGGCGGCCAACTACGTCCACCGCGTGGGCAGGACCGCGCGCGCCGGCAAGACCGGAAAGGCATACAGCCTCGTGTGCGAGAGCTACGCGTTCAACCTGCCGGAGATAGAGAAGTACATAGAGCGCAAGATAGAGAGCGAGTGGATAGAGGACGCCGAGATGGTCAAGGACGTCGCCGGAAGGTACTACGGCAAGCCGAGGGGCGGGGCCAGAGGGGTGCGCTCCGGCAAGCCGGAGGGAAGGTCCGGGGGTAGACCGGGCGGGAGGTCCGCCTCCAGGCCCGCAAGCAGGTCCACAGGCAAGCCTGCCGCCAGGTCCGCCGCCAAGTCCGGGGGAAGGCCGGGCGGAGGCCGGGGCGCAAAGCCCGCAGCCACGCCCCCCGGGAAGTCGGATGAAGAGCCAGTTACGATGCTCTCCCTGGGTCCCGAGGCGCGCAAGGGGCGCCCAAGGTCTGTGGAAAAGGACAGGGAAGGCAAGCCCGAGAGGCCCGGCAGGATAGTAAGGCCCGAGAGGGTGCGTAAACCGAGGCCCGCTCCCGCCATCATCTCCGAGGATGTCTCTGCTTCAGCCCCGTCCTTCGCGCCGGCAGGCGAGGCCGGCGAGGGCGCGCCTCGCCGCAGGAGAAGGCGCAGGAGGAGGCCGTCTTCCGCCAGAGGCGCTGCCGGGAAAGAGGCCGGGACGCAGGAGGCGAGGCCGGAGCAGCCGCAGGGCGCACAGCGCAAGGCCGAAGGGCTGGAGTCTCCCGAGAGGAGGGGCCCGAGGCGCAGGCGCAGGCCGCCGAGGGGGCGCGGCGCACAGACCGGCGCAACGCAAGGGCGCCCGGAGCAGCAGGGCAAAAAAGCAGGGGAAGATTTAAGGGGGGGTGCAGGGAGAGGCCGCGCGCCCCAGAGGGCGACGGAGAAGACGCGGGAGAAGATAGACAGTCATCAGGCCCCCGCCGAGAGAAAGGCCTCGAATCCGCAGCCCGCCGCGGCTCCAAGGACGCAGGGACGGGGCGGCTTCCTCAAGAAGTTCTTCGGTGTATTCAAGAAGAAGGCCTGAGGCAGGGGGGCATATGGGGGACGTATGGGTGTGTGTGTCGTGCCTGTAACCGACGGATACCTCGCGTTTATAATGGACAGGCTCCAACCTTCAGGGCCCGTTACCGCCAAAAGGATGTTCGGTGGTGCCGGGCTCTACTGCGAAGGGCTTTTTTTCGGGCTTATCGCCGATGACCGGCTCTACTTCAAGACCGACGGGACGAACAGGGGCGACTACGAGGCCGCTGGCACGGGCCCTTTCAGGCCCTACGGCACCTACGCCATGAGCTTCCACGAGGTGCCTGCCGAGGTTGTCGAGGACGACGCTGCGCTTGGCCGATGGATGCAAGGGGCGCTCGGGGCGGCTTCGAGAAAGGCGGCCGCAAGGCGGCCCGGCAAGAAGAAGTGACCCATAGAATATCCTTGACAGTATTGACGATTATGATAGAATTTAATGCTGTTTCACCGGCGGCCGGGGCGGTTTCTGCCGGGGCGGTTTCTGGTGGGACGGTTTCTGGTGGGGTTGCATTCGGTGAGGCGGTATTTGAGAGCGGCGGCGTCTGGGTGCGGCGGTATTCGCGTAAGGCGGCATTCTGCTGGAGTACCTTCCGGTGGTGCGGCCACGGTTCATTTTTTAAA
>JBHHYT010000126.1:0-4486 GCA_046757705.1 Thermodesulfobacteriota bacterium | reverse complement strand
GGCCGTGAGCTGGAAGTCGCGCTTTTTCTTCGCGTCGTCGAGGGTCATCTGCGTGTATGCGGCCTCGAGCTGTGCCTGTGACGCCCCTGCCTGTGCCATGAGGCCGAGCTTCTGCGTGTTGTACTGGCTAAGTGCATCAAGCTAGCTGCGCCTGATAGCCGAGCCACGCCTTGCTGAAGGCATCCTCCGGGGCCGTCACAGTGGGGTCTGTAAGCGCAGAGAGCCTCTCCCTGGCGAGCATACGGGCCGAGAAGACCTTGTCCACGATATCGGGTGAATCCCCGCCTTTCGGCCCGCCGCCGCCCGCGCCGCCGCCTGTGGCGTTCATCCGGTTGAGCCTGTCGTGCGCTTCCTGAAAGAAGCCTTGAACCTTCCCGACGTAAGTGTCCATGTCGGGCATGTCAAAGAGCACGCTGCCGTCCTTGCCTCCCATGGTGAGGCTTATCGGATGGCCGCCCTGCCTTTTATCGTCGAGAGCCCTCAGCTTCGATTCAAGCTCCTGTGCGTTTGAAGTGGCGAAATCGGTGAGGCTCAATGTCCCCCGTCCTATCTCCTCAAGGGCGCGCATCTGGTTCTTGACAACGCCGATCATGTGGAGTGAGGCACCGATTACTATCGCGCCTTTTTTGCCGCCCAGCATAAGGCCTACAACCCCGACGTCCTTCGCCCAGGCAGGGAGATCCTCATACTGGTTCCAGATGAACTTCAGCTCCTTGTACGTCCCCCTGATAACAGGGTTAAGGGTGTCCGCCATCGAGGCCGCTCCCAGGGCAATAGTTTCGAAAGTGTTTATGGCTGTGCCTGCGGCGTCCTTGGCCCATCTGTCTATCTCGCCGGATTCCCTGAGGCCTATAAACTCGGCATTTATTGTCTCGGCGATTGATGTCACATACGGCAGGAACTCAAGGCTTATGGTATTACGCACCCCGAGGAGCGCCGCTTTTGTCCGGGTAAGCTCATCGTTGAAAGCCGCGGCGGCGGCCGCGTCGTGATCGCTGAATGTTATGCCGAGTCTCCGGGCCTCTTCCCGCATCGCCGCGATGCCGGCGGTGCCGGAGCGGATGAGCGGCAGGAGCTGCGTGCCGGATTTACCGAAAAGCTCCTGAGCGAGAGCGGCCTTCTCCGTCTCGCTGGAGAGGCTGTTGATGCTCCTCACCGCGTCCATAAAGACCGCGTCCGCGCTTCTCAGGTGCCCCGTGGCGGTCTGCGTGTTTATACCAAGGGTGTCGAAGGTGCGCTCGGCCGTGGTAAGGCCATTCTGAGCGTCGAGCATCCTTTTGGAGAGAACGCGGAACCCGGCCTCGACATTATCGATGCTTGCGCCGGAGAGCTCGGCGGCGTGGGCGAGCTCCGAGAGGGCCTGAGAGGAGACGCCGGTCCTCTGGCTCATCTTAAGGAAGGCGTCGCCAGCGTCCGCCGTGGTCTTCAGCATAGCCCCGAGGGCCACGGAGTACCCGGTAAGCGCCGCCGCGCCCACCTTGAAGGTCGTGGCGAGCCTGTACCCTACATCGGTAAAGGCCTTCTCGGCCTTCTTGAGGCCCTGTGTGTAGAGGTCTTTCGCCCTTATTACGATATCTACCCGTTCGTCTGCCATACCCTGCCCCCTTTAGTTTTTGAGAAGTCCCTCTTTCAGCAGCAACAGAGACTCCATCGCGCGAAGAAGTTCGACGATTATAGCGGTGTCGCCCGCCTCGTAGAACTCCTCCGGGTCCGTTACCTCACGGGTCCCTATGAAGAACCCGGAGATGCTCTCCACGCTATCGAGGAACTGCTTTTTCTGTATCTCCGGAAGAACTTCGTTGACCTTGGACCTGTCCCCCCGGGTCTTCGCTACGAGGAGACGCTCGTAAGCCTGTACCTTTGAAAAAGGGACGTACTTGAGCTTTACGACGCAGGGGTCCTCCGAGTCTCTGTTCTTCCCGCAGGCGGGTATGTATTCGATGGTCGTGTTTGGGTCGAAAACCGTGAGTGCCATTTTAAAGCCTCCTGATATTTATTCTTATATATACCCTCTGACCCGGCCCCTATGTTGAAAGGAATGGACCTATAGGGGCCGGGCGGGCCCGAACTGTCAAGCGATTTTTGTGTCCTTTATACGATTCTTGCGTCCTTCATTGCGCTGAAGCTCGCGGCATGCCTGACCGCGATATCTACGTGCTGGAATACCCTGACCCGGACGGCACCGGATGTGCCCAGAGAAAACGGGTCTACCAGTACATCGAGATCCCCCCACTGGCCGATGATGAGATCGGCCCAGTTGCCGAAGATGATGGCGTGGCAGTCCGTGGACGTGCCCTTGGTCAGTGTCTTGGGCACCTGGTTGGAGATCTCGGCCCTGTAACCGTTGACGGTGTTGTCGTCTTTCCATGTAGGAGTATCAGTCGAAGTGAAGCGTGGTGTCTGTTTGAGCTTCCCGCGGATCTCCGGCGTAGTGAGAAGCCCCATCTTCTCGACATCGGCGTTGGCGCCAGCCAGGTCTGACTCGAGCTCGATCATATGCGCGTATGTCGGGGCCAGCCCGTTCGTGCCTCCTGCGACGTCCCCGATGCCCGTGGTGTTGAGAATCCCAGTGGGCTGGTTGGAGGTCCCTGATCCGTTTATGGCCGCCTGGTCTACGGCCAACGCCAGCACCGTTGCGATATCGGACCTCACGAGCTGCTCGATCGAAAGAGACGCCTGCAATAACAGGTGCCGGCTTATGTCTGTAAAGGTCCCTACCGTCTTCGGGCTCAAAACCACCTGCCCGAAGGTCGGCTCGCTCTCGGTGGGCGCGACATTTTCGGCCACCCAGTAAGCAGTGGCGCCGCCGGTCTGTTTAGGTATCGCCACGTTGCCGACCAGACCGTCGAGAATTGTCGCCCCGAGCTCTTTTACCTTCATGCGGTTTCTCAGTAGCTCTATAAAGCTATTCGCAAGAAGGTCCGTGGCTACGAGGTTGCCTCCGGCCGTGGCCGTGCCAACGGTGAGGTCTCTCTCCATAAGGACATCCTTGGGAATATAAAAGCCCCTGGCTGGAGAGGTCGGGTTCGCCTTAGCGGCGGCCTCGATGCACTCGCGCTCGAATTCAGCATCCCTCCAGTCCTGTGTGCCCGCCGCGATGATCGCCTTTAAAAAACTGAAACTCTTTGCCTCTCTATCTGATAAGCCTATTAATGTACCCATTTTCCATTACCTTCCTTTTTGTTTTTTTTTGCAGGGGCTCTCTCCCCTTGTTATTTGGTTCTACAGCCCCGCGAGAGAGCACGGGGCCATAGAACCGTTTTTTGCAGTTTTCCCATACCGGGGAGTCATGAGGGCTCTCCACCCCTTCAGCCCCTTTAAGGTTTACCGCCTCAAAGGGTTAGACTCCTAGAGAAAGAAAAACTACAAAGTTAAAATTTTAATAAACCCCCGCCCCCCTCAGGGATGCTTACCAGGTTCATCTTCTTCCTGAAGCGGAAACACCTGCCCGGCAAGATGAAAAGATTAAAGACGATTGATGTTTTTAAATTCATCGTGCCCTTTCCTTATAATAAGTATTTCTTTTTTCTATATATATTTTCAAAACTTCTTACGCGTAAGATAAAGAGATTAAAATCGTACAAAGTATATACAGCCTCCCCCATATGCTTTATATGTAAGATTTAGCATTATCTTTATCTTCTTATCTTTGCGTATTAAGGCTATCTACTTATCCATCTCCACGTCCGGCCGCAGCGCGACCCCGTAGAACCAGACGTAGGAGCCGACCTTGCACTTCTTAACCCGCTTTGCCATGAGCTGGGAGAATTTCTTCTTACGCGGGCAGAACTTGATGTCCCCGATCGCCGCGCCATACCATGCCTCGAACGCGTCGTACAACTCCTTGTACTGGGTGCGCACGTCCTTTGAAGTCTCCTCGATAGGGTAGCAGCAGGCCTCGATGAACTCGGAGATCAGGTCCTCGGAGACGCGGTACTGCTCGGTCGCGGAGCGTACCACGGCCGGCGGGTTGAGCCCCTGCCTCTGCCATTCGATACAGCCGCGCACAAGCCACGCAAGGATGCCGGAAGCCTCGGCCTTGAGCTTCTCAGGGAGCATTTTGTCGCACGGGCGCTCGTTCTCATTTTTGGGGTTGTCGATAAAATGGACGTCGAACGGCACGAGGTGTATCCGCTGCCAGAAGGCGAAGTCGTCTCCCGGGGCGTGCGGCAGGTGATTCGTGAGGAGGCAAAGCAGGTGTGTCGGCTCGAAGGTCGTCTCGTAGCGGTCGTGCGGGTTGCGCCCTGTAAGAGTGTCGCCGCCCGAGAGCCACTTGGCCTTCGATGTCGAGAACTTCCTCCCCTCGTCGGTCTCGGAAGCGAAGGCGATACGGAGCCCCTTCAAAGACATGATGTCCGGGCTCGGCCCGGAAGAGGCGCGAGCGGACCTCTGGTCGAGAAGCATCTCCGACTGGATCGGCTGGGCCAACGGCCCGAGCACGTACCGGAGCGTCTCAACAAGGGTGCCCTTGCCGTTACGCCCCTGC
>JBHHYT010000125.1:0-4501 GCA_046757705.1 Thermodesulfobacteriota bacterium | reverse complement strand
CCTGCTTGCCATATCGACGAGCGGCAACTCGGCCAACGTGATAAAGGCGGTGGAGACCGCCAGGGCCATGGGCATAAAGACCGTGGCCCTCACCGGCAAGGACGGCGGCAAGATGAACGGGACCGCCGACCTGCACCTGAACGTGGAGGCGGCCAGGACCGCGCGCATCCAGGAGGTGCATATCACCATCTGCCACATCCTGTGCGAGCTCGTCGACCACATGCTCTTCCAGAAGGTTCGATAGGGTGAAGAAGATGAAAGACCCCGCCGCAAGCTCCGGGGCAACGAAAGCATGTCAGGACGGGTCGCGCCCCAGGGGGCGGAAGACGGGCCCGCTGAAGAAGTTCAAGCCGCTCTCCCCCAGGGGCCTGAAGACATATTCCATCAAAGACAGGCAGAGCAAGGTGTCGGTGGACGAGTTCGCCGGCCTTCCGTCCAGGGGGGGCAGCTTCAGCGCCTTTCTCGACACCCTGCCCGGCATACTCGCGGCAAAGGACTTCAAGGCCGTCGTCTCTGCGATATTGAAGGCGCACGGGGCGGGCAGGACCGTGGCCATCGGCATCGGCGCGCACACCATAAAGGTGGGCCTCTCGCCGCTTATCATAGACCTCATGGAGCGCGGGGTGGTCAACGCCGTTGCCATGAACGGCGCGTGCGTGGTGCACGACTTCGAGACCGCCTTTGCCGGGCGCACCTCCGAGGACGTGGATAGCGAGATAGGCACCGGCGCCTTCGGCATGGCCGAGGAGACCGGCAGGTACCTGAACAGGGCCATAAAGAAGGGCGCGGGCAAGGGGCTGGGGCGCGCGGTGGGGGAGATGATAGCCTCCTCGCGCTATCCGCACAGGGACAAGAGCATACTCGCGGCGGGCGCCCGGCTCGGCGTGCCCGTTACCGTGCACGTTGCGCTCGGCACCGACATACTGCACATACACCCGTCCATGGACGGCGCGGCCACCGGAGAGGCCTCGATGGCGGACTTCCGCCTCTTCTCCTCGGTCGTGGCCTCCCTCGAAGGCGGGGTATACCTGAACATCGGCTCGGCGGTGATACTGCCGGAGGTCTTCCTGAAGGCGCTCACCCTTGCGCGGAACCTCGGCCACAAGGTTGAGGGGTTCACCACCGTGAACATGGACTTTATCCAGCACTACCGCCCGCTTACCAACGTCGTAAGGAGGCCCACGCAGGGGGGTGGGGCGGGCTACAGGCTTACGGGCCACCACGAGATAATGGTGCCGCTCCTCTATGCGGCGCTTGTGGAGGGGCTCGGCTAAAGGTATCCCTGAAAATCGATCTTTTTCCTAATCTCTTTGTTGGGGTAAAGATAAAAATGCTCACATATTTGCATTATATGCTCCGCTTTTTATCTTCACCCCGCCTCGACCTTTGAAAAAATATCTGATTTTTTAGAGATACCTTTATCTGGTTGGTTTTTAAGATTTTCCATCCCTTTGCGGGGCTTTTAAACGACAGGAAGGCGGATATGAAGAAAAAACCCTGGTCGGGCCGCTTCACCGGCAGCGTGGACAGGCTCGCCGAAGAGCTCAACGCCTCCATATCATTCGACCGCAGGCTCTACAGGCACGACATCAGCGGCTCGATAGCGCACGCCAACGTGCTCGCCAGGGCGTGCATCATCACCGGGAGGGAGGCGAAACGGATAATAGCCGGCCTCAAGGAGGTAGAGCGCGAGATAGAGCGCGGGGCCTTCGAGTTCACCCCGGAGATGGAAGACATCCACATGGCCGTGGAGATGAGGCTCTGCGAGAAGATAGGCCCGCTCGGCGGAAAGCTGCACACCGGCAGGTCGCGCAACGACCAGGTGGCGCTCGACGTGCGCCTTTACCTCAGGGACGAGATATTCGGGATAGGCGGCCTGCTCCACGAGCTTAAGAAGGCGGTGGTGGAGAAGGCCGAGGAGAACGTCGGTTGCGTGATGCCGGGGTACACGCACCTGCAGAGGGCGCAGCCCGTGCTCTTCGCCCACCACATGCTCGCGTACTACGAGATGTTCAAGCGCGATACCGCGCGCCTGCTCGACTGCCTTACGCGCGTGGACTCGCTGCCGCTCGGCGCGGGCGCTCTGGCCGGAAGCCCCTACAACCTCGACAGGAAGTTCACGGCAAAGCTACTCGGCTTCTCCTCCGTAACGGAGAACAGCATCGACTCGGTGAGCGACAGGGACTTTTCCATAGAGTTCATCTCCGCTGCCTCCATCATGATGATGCACCTCTCGCGCCTGGCCGAGGAGATCATACTCTGGAGCTCGCAGGAGTTCGGCTTCGTGGAGCTTTCCGACGCCTTCTCCACAGGCTCCTCCATCATGCCGCAGAAGAAGAACCCCGACCTGGCGGAGCTCGCGCGCGGAAAGACCGGCAGGGTCTACGGCAACCTCGTCACCCTCCTTACCGTGATGAAGGGGCTGCCGCTCGCCTACAACAAGGACATGCAGGAGGACAAGGAGCCCCTTTTCGACACCGTGGACACCGTCAAGGCCGTTCTCGGCGTCTTCGCGCCCATGCTCAAGACCATGAAGGTCAACAAGGAGGCGATGGAGAGGGCCACGGGCGCGGGCTTTTTGAACGCCACGGACGCCGCCGACTACCTCGTGGGCAGGGGCGTGCCCTTCCGCGAGGCGCACCACGCCGCGGGAAAGGCGGTGGCTTACTGTATCAAGGAGTCCAAGACGCTCGAAGACCTCACGGCGGACGAGTGGCAGGCTATAAACCCGCTCTTCGGCCCCGGCATAGAGCAGGCCGTCTCCATGAAGAGCTCCCTCAATACACGGAAGATATATGGAGGCACTGCCCCGGCCACGGTAAAGAGACGCCTGCGGGCCGTCAAGAAAGAGCTTGAGAAGGGGTGCTGCTGATGAGAAAGGCCCTCCTGCTCGCCCTCTGCGTGCTCGCCTTCGCCTCTTTGGCCGCGGGGTGCGGCAAAAAGGCCCCGCCCAGGGCCCCGGCGGGCTCCGCAAACGCCACACCCTACGCCGCGGAAGGTCTGAATAAATCAGACCTTCCTTATTTGTATGTAAAAGCCGCCGGCGATGTTGTAAAATAACAACTTTGCAGTTTGGAGCGAAACTCAAGTTTTTTCAAGATGTCATTCTGAGTGAAGCGAAGAATCCCGGGGACGATAAAACTGCGGGATTCTTCCTCGCCTTTGGCTCCTCAGAATGACAGCACCCTCTCCCCTTCGGGGAGAGGGCAGGGGTAAAGGGGGTGAGGGGGGTGGGGGCGCATTCGCTTCAGCCCGGCTTCATGGTCAGTCTTTTTCCGGCGTCCCGTTTTTTGTCTTGAATATTCAATTTCGAGGAGGTCTTTGGAAGATGCATTTTTTCGGGTACAGGGGCAGGAGCCTTTACGCCGAGGGCGTGCCGTTGGAACGGATAGCCCGTGAGTGCGGCACCCCGGTCTACGTCTACAGCAACAGGACTTTAAAGAGGCATTACAAGGCGTACGACAGCGCGTTCGCAAAGGTGCCGCACCTTGTCTGCTACTCGGTGAAGGCGAACTCGAACATCGCGGTCCTTAAGACCTTCGTGGAGCAGGGCAGCGGTTTCGACATAGTCTCCGGGGGCGAGCTTTACAGGGCATTGAAGGCCGGGGCCGAGCCGGGCAAGATAGTCTACTCCGGGGTGGGCAAGCGCGCCGACGAGATAGAGTACGCCTTGAAGACAGGCATACTCATCTTCAACGTGGAGAGCCCGGCGGAGCTGCGCGCCATAGACGCCATAGCCGGAAGGCTCGGGAAGAAGGCGGGGGTGGCCATAAGGGTAAACCCGGACGTCGACCCCAAGACCCACCCGTACATATCGACGGGGCTCAAGAAGAACAAGTTCGGCATAGAGACGGAGCAGGCGGTAAGGGAGTACCTCTTCGCGAGGGACCGGCTCAAGAACGTCGTGCCCATGGGCATCGACTGCCACATAGGCTCCCAGATAACGGAGATAGGGCCGTTTACCGACGCTCTCAACAAGACGAAGGAGCTGCTGGCGACCCTGCGCGCCGAGGGCATCGACATAAAGTACATAGACATGGGCGGCGGGCTCGGCATCACCTACGACAGCGAGGAGCCCCCGTCCCCGAGCAGGTACGGGCAGGCGGTCATCGAGTCCACCAGGGGCCTCGGCGTGACGCTGATATTCGAGCCGGGCCGCTCCATGGTGGGCAACGCCGGGGTGCTGGTCACCAGGGTCCTGTACACGAAGAAGGGCACCCAGAAGAACTTCATAATAGTGGACGCGGCCATGAACGACCTGGCCCGCCCGAGCCTCTATGGTTCCTACCACGCGGTAAAGGCCGTGAGGAATACCTCGAAGGAAGAGGAGGAGGCGGACGTCGTGGGCCCCATCTGCGAGAGCGGGGATTTCCTGGCCAGGGACAGGCTGCTGCCGAAGGTCAAGGAGGGGGACCTGCTTTGCGTCATGAGCGCCGGGGCGTACGGCTTTACCATGTCGAGCAACTACAACACGCGCCCGCGCGCCGCGGAGGTGATGGTC
>JBHHYT010000124.1:0-4760 GCA_046757705.1 Thermodesulfobacteriota bacterium | reverse complement strand
CCTTTTCCGTAAACGAGGAGAAGCGCATATACCACTGCTTCGGCTGCAGCGCCACCGGCAACGTCATCAGCTTCCTCATGAACAAGGAGGGGATGGGCTTCCCGGAGGCGGTAATGTCTCTGGCCGCGAGGTTCGGCGTCGTCATACCCAGAGAGACCGGTGCGCGACCGGACGGCAGGGAGGGGCTTTACGCGGCCTTGAAGCTCGCCGCGGACTACTTCTACGGCAAGCTGAGGGCGTCCGCCGGAGGCGCGGCGCGGGAGTACTTCAAGGGCAGGGGCTTCGGCGAGGACGAGGCCAACGAGTTCAAGGTCGGCTTCGCCCCAGACAGTTGGGACGGCCTCGGGAGGTCCCTGAAGGCGAAGGGCATATCCGCCGAGGCCATGCTCGCAGCCGGGCTCGTAGTGAAAAAAGATAGCGGCGGGACGTATGACAGGTTCAGGGGAAGGCTCATCTTTCCGATAATAGATACGAGGGGGCGCACCATCGGCTTCGGCGGCAGGATAATGGGCAAGGGGGAGCCCAAGTACCTGAACTCCCCGGAGTCCCCGGTATTCAGGAAGGGGGAGACGCTCTACGGCCTCTACCAGGCGAAACAGGCCGTTATGAGGGAGAAGGCGGTCATAGTGGTCGAGGGGTACTTCGACCTGCTCGCCCTGCATAAGAATGGTTTTACGAACAGCGTCGCCACCATGGGCACCGCCCTTACGAAGGACCACCTCAGGCTCCTGAAGGGCTACGCCGAGACGGTCTACGTCCTATTCGACGCCGACGAGGCGGGGAGGAAGGCGGCCGTAAGGGGGCTGCCGCTCTTTCTGGAGGAGGAGGTCGACTGCAGGGCCGTGCTCCTGCCCGAGGGCAAGGACCCCGACGAGTTCCTCTCGAGGAGGGGCCCGGAGAGCATGCGGGAGGTGCTCTTCTCCGCGCCTGCGCTCATGGAGTTCTACCTGAGGGAGTTGAAGGGAGGCCTCGACCTGAAGCGGGCTCCCGGCAAGAGGAAGTACCTGAACGGGGCCGTCGAGTACCTCTCCAGGGTCCGCAACGTGGCGGAGAGGGGCCACTACGTCTCCATAGCGGCGGCAGACCTCGGCATCGCCCCGGATGCGGTCTACGAGGCGTTGAAGCTGCCTGCCGGGAAGGCCGGCACCGTGCTGGAGAAGAGGGTTAGGACCAGAGGCACCAACATCTCGGAGCTCACCATCCTGCGCGTGCTTGCGAGCCACCCGGAGCTGTACGTCCCGGCCGTCGAGCCGGCGGTCGACGGGTTCGCCGACGCCGTGCTCAAGGAGGCCGGGCGCGCTATCGTATCGCGCATAAAGGCGGGCGGGGCGATAGACGACTCGGTCATCGAAGAGGTGGAGGATGAGGCCGTCAGGTCGGCGCTTGCCCGCCTGATGCTCGGAGGCGACGAGGGCTTCATAGAATCCCCCGGGCGCATGCTCGAAGATTGTTTGAAAAGGGTGCTCAATAAAGGTAAAATCAAGGAGACTACCCGGGCCATGATAAAGAGGCTAGCGGAGGTGGGCCTCTCGGAGGCGGCCTCGGAGATGGAAAAGAGGATAGAGGGCGCAAAGAGGGGGAGCAGGGGAACGAGGGGCCCGAAGGAATAGGGAGAGGCCAGGACGGTTTCAGGCCGTTTTATGCCGTGGCGGCACCTATCGGTACAGTAGAGGGTCAACGCCGGTTGGGCGAGGTACGATGGAAGAGATGAATGAGAAGGCAGGCTCCGTTCTCGAAGACGACGATATAGAGGTCTATACCGACGGGTTGGTGCGCCTGTCCGTCGACGAGCGTGGTCCGGAACCCCGGGAAGAGCCTCGGGAAGAGGACGCCCCCGCCGCAGCCCCGCGCGTCGACCTCTCCGACCCGGTAAAGTCGTACCTGCGCGAGATGGGCTCGGTCTTCCTCCTTACCAGGGAGGGCGAGGTCGAGCTTGCGAAGAAGATAGAGCAGGGCAAGCTCGGCATAACGGCGGAGCTTCTCAAGTCGAGGGTGATAGAGGACGAGCTCGGGCGCCTCAGGGAAAGGCTCGCCCGGCGGCGGGAGGAGGAGGACGAAGGGGTAATAGAGTACGACGACGACGAGGGGTTCGTAAGCGAGGACGAGCAGGAGCTCAGGGACACGCTCGAGAAGATAGAGGCGGCCCTTGAGTTCTACGCCTCCGGGCGCCGGGACGCCGACGGTGAGAGGCTCGTCCCCCTTCTAATGGAGATAGAGAAGAGGACGAACATATACGAGGGGGCGATAGAGAGGCTCAGGGACGCCGACCGTGAGATAAAAAAGCTCACACGGAAAAAGGCCGCCGTAAAGGGCTCCGCCGCGAAACTCGCCCCCCTCGAGGCAGGGATAAAGAACCTCTCCGGCTCCGTGGGGCTTGCCCCCGGCGAGCTCTCGGCCGTCGTAAGGGCCCTGGATGCATGGGACTTACAGATAGACGAGGCAAGGGAGAGGCTCATCAAGGCGAACCTCAGGCTCGTCGTCTCCATAGCCCGCAGGTACATGAACCGCGGCCTCCAGTTCCTCGACCTCATCCAGGAGGGCAACATCGGGCTCATGAGGGCGGTCGAGAAGTTCGAGTACAGGCGCGGCTACAAGTTCTCCACCTACGCCACGTGGTGGATACGCCAGGCCATCTCGCGCTCCATAGCCGACCAGGGGCGCACCATACGCATCCCGGTCCATATGATAGAGACCATCAACAAGCTCATCCACGTCTCACACTCCTTCGTGCAGCAGACGGGCCGGGAGCCTCTGCCCGAAGAGCTCGCCGAGAAGATGGGCCTCTCTATCGAGAAGATACGCAAGATAATGAAGATAGCGAAAGAGCCCGTCTCCCTCGAGACACCGGTGGGCGAGGACGGCGACAGCATGCTCGGCGACTTCATAGAGGACACCGGGGCCATGGTGCCGCATGACGAGATAATAAGCAACGACCTTGCGGAGCACATGAACGATGTGCTCTCCACTCTATCTCCGCGCGAGGAGAAGGTGCTGCGGATGAGGTTCGGCATAGGCGAGGCGAAGGACCACACCCTCGAGGAGGTCGGCGCGTTCTTCAACGTCACGAGGGAGAGGATACGGCAGATAGAGGCGAAGGCGCTGCGCAAGCTCAGGCATCCCAAAAGGTGTAAGAAGCTGAAGGCATTTTCAGACAAATGATGAAAAGCGCTCAACAGCGTCATGAAAATGGCGTAAAAATCATAAAACAGCCCCCTGGGCCAAAAAAAATTTGACACGGAACTGTCCGATTTGTTTCTGATTTCGTGTAAATGATTGGTTGAAGGAGGGGCGTTTATTAAAATAGTCTAAATTTCTTCTTGACAATCTTTAATCGTAGAGTATAATAGGAACCAAGATTCGACTACTTCCTTGTCAGCTCAAGGCGGGCTGGCGCAGGCGAGGTGATGAATGCCATGATGCGGCCGTGTAAGGTTGCATATATGGCTTTTTTTTTGTTCTGAATTTGATATTTGTTAATAGGCGATTTTAATAGATATTAAGGAGAGGCGGCTATGAAAAGAATTCTTTTCGGCCTTGTGGCGGCGGCGGCGCTGCTTACGTTTCAGGCAACATCCGCGCCCGCGGCTACCGTTGCCAGCTACCCCGCCGGAGCCGTCGCCGGTGGCATAGCCGGCACAAGGCACAACCTGGGCAACCTTGGCAAGGTATTGACCACCAAGGGAACGACCGGCATATGCGTCTTCTGCCATACCCCGCACCATACGAACAAGGGCGGGGCGAACGGCCTTGCACCCCTGTGGAACAAGGGCACTCCGGCAGCGACCTCGTTTACGGCCTACGGTACCACGATAGGCGGCACCACGATACTCAACACAGACATCGGCGGGGCGACGCTCGCCTGCCTGAGCTGCCACGACGGTACCACCACGTTCGACAACCTGGTAAACGCTCCCGGTAAGGGCGGAGTCGTCGCCGGCGGCTCAGACCGCAACTGGGTCTTCACGATGCCCGGCATAGGCTCATGGTTCCCGGGAAGCACGGCCCTCGACCACTTCAACACGGACGCGATGGGCCCCTGCGGCACATGCCACGGCTCGTCGAACCCTTCCATAAGGCTCAGCCTCGGCAAGGACCTTTCGAACGACCACCCGGTCTCTGTCGTCTACGACAACACCAAGGCGAGCCTCAGGGACACCACTACGGTCATCAACTCGATAGACCTTACGACCGGGCTGGCGGCCTCCGCGGTCTCCTACTCGAACGGCAACCTCGCGCAGAACCGCTGGGCGGTAAGCGGGTTCATCTCAAACACGGCCACGATATCGGACCTGCTCCGCAACAACAGGGTGGAGTGCTCCTCTTGCCACGATCCGCACTTCAAGAACCTGTCATGGGACGAGGTGGAGTCGACCTGGTACAAGAACCCACAGACCGGCGCGAACTGGGCATGGTGCGGCGGCACGGAAGACTGCTCCGACGGCAACTTCCTGAGAAGGGTCGGCGGGAACTCCGGAAGCGGAGTCTGCAGGACCTGCCACGCGAAGTAACGGCACGGAAGATATAAGCGGAACCAGAGCGGCAGGCCCGAAGGCCTGCCGCTCTTTTTTTTGGGGGGGGCAATGGGGCATGGCTTGTTGGGGCGCGGGGGCGTGCGGGGGGGGCGTGCGAGGCGTGGGCCATGGGTCGAGGGTATGGATAGACGAGCGCGTACCGCGCGCAGGGGCCCTAATCCCAGCCTGGCCTGGACGCAACGGCCTTATAAGCCAGGTCATGGTCAATCAGTTGTGTCCAAGGGGGTT
>JBHHYT010000123.1:0-4784 GCA_046757705.1 Thermodesulfobacteriota bacterium | reverse complement strand
GGGCGCCGTCACGCTGTTTTTACTCAATTAAATTGCCCCGCCGTCCGATATGTTCTATAATTCAATAAATCAATAAATCAATAAAAAACAGCCGCAGAAAAATATACCTTTCCATCTGGTGAGGTTCCTGGATATCTGCTGCGCGGCCCTTCATCATAAGTAGCCGGGATTATGCTAAAAAGAAGCCTTCATTCCAGAATACTCATCCCTATCATAAGCCTTATAGTCATCGGTGTAATCATCTCCATCGCCTGGGAGCTCAAGAACAAGGAGAAGGAACTCCTTGATGAGAAGCTCAGGGCCAGCCGCTTCATGGCCCAGCCCATATTGACCGCCATCTACGAGGACATGCTCGAGGAGAGGGCCGACATGGCCCGCCACCTTGTGGGCTCCTTTTCCATGGGTACCGGGGTAGAAAGCATCTACATCGTCAGGAGCAACGGCGTGGAGGAGGCGTTCAGGGACTTGAAGACCATAAACGCGGTAAAGAAGGAGTACGACGGCGTAAGGCCCGAATGGCTGAGCGACCATGAGAACATAGAGCGCAACGTGGCGCCCGGCACCGGCACCCCGGAGTTCAAAAAGACCTTCAAGGAGTTCCAGAAGGACTGGAAAAAAGGCGAGGTCTATTACATCGACAGGAGCGGCCCGGTCCCGCTCTTCACCTACCTGCGGCCCATAGAGAAGAAACAGAAGTGCAACTCCTGCCACGCCACCGAGGGGGCCCGGGGCATCCTCGTCATCAGGACCTCCCTGGTCGACATGTACGCCATACTGGCAAAGGGCAGGAACAAGTGGATACTGATGGGCATCTTCGCCGTCTGCGCCAGCGGCATCCTCCTCTCCATGATGATAAAGAGGTCGATTACCGGCCCGATACAGAAGAACGTCGAGGTCATAAAGAAGATAGCCGAGGGCAAGGGGGACATGACCCAGAGGGTGGAGGTCCTGGCGGAGAACGAGATAGGGTATCTGGCCAAGGCCTTCAACAGCATGCTCGATACGCTGGAGAAGAGGGAGGATGAGAACAAGAAGCTCTTCGACCTCGTCATAAAGAGCAAGGAGGAGTGGGTCGCCACGTTCGACGCCATCCAGGACCTCATCTCCATCTACGACAGGGACTACCGGATACTTAAGATAAACAAGGCGCTCGCCCGCAAGTTCAAGTCCACCCCCGAGGAGCTTATCGGCAGGCACTGCTACCAGCTGCTCTACCACAACGAAACGCCGAGCGCGAACTGCCCCCATTCCAGGACGCTCGCCACCGGCATGATAGCCGACGCCGAGGTCGACGACATGGCCTTCGAGGGCACCTTCAAGGTCACGACATTCCCGGTCTTCAACGACAAGGGAGAGGTATGGGCGGGCGTGTACGTGGCGCGCGACATTACGCAGGAGAAGATGCTCCGCGAACAGCTCCTCCACTCCGAGAAGCTCTCGAGCATGGGCAAGCTCGTGGCCGGCATCGCCCACGAGCTGAACAACCCGCTCATGGGCATCATGGGCTTCAGCCAGATACTGATGGACACGCCGGGGGACAAGAAGCTCGACGACATAAAGGACAAGCTCAGGAAGATATACCACGAGTCGCTCAGGACCGCCAAGATAGTGCAGAACCTGCTCACCTTCGCACGCGCCAAGAAGACGGAGCGCGAGTACCACAGCATAAACGACATCATAACCCACACGCTCGAGCTGAGGGAGTATTCGCTCAAGGCCAACAACATCGAGGTGAAGCTCGACCTGCACAGGGACCTGCCGATGACCATGGTGGACCTCTTCCAGCTCCAGCAGGTCTTCATAAACATAATGAACAACGCCGAGGACGCCATGGTGGCCGCCAACGGCAAGGGCACGCTCGAGATAAAGACCCGCAAGAGGCGCAACAGGATAGACGTCACCTTCAGCGACAACGGCCCGGGTATCGTGCGCGACATCATACACAAGGTCTTCGACCCGTTCTTCACCACCAAGGACGTGGGCAAGGGCACTGGCCTCGGTCTTTCCATCACCCACGGCATCGTCACCGAGCACGGGGGCACCATCGACATCATGAACCGCCCGGAGGGCGGCACGGCCGTGACCATATCACTGCCGATAGTCGACAGGGAGGAGTGGAACGGCACGGAGGGGCTGGAGACCGCGGACGTGCTCAAGAAGATGGCGGGCAAGAGGATACTCGTCGTGGACGACGAGAAGAGCGTCAGGGAGGCGCTCGGCAGCATACTCGAGGGCAAGGGCTTCAAGGTAACGACAGCCAGGGACGGCAGGGAGGCCCTCGACGTGCTCGAAAGGGAGAAGGTCGCCATGATCATAACCGACATCAGGATGCCGGGCTTCAGCGGCATAAGCCTCTACGACAGCGTGATGAACAAGCACGTCTACCTCAAGGACAGGATAATCATCCTTACCGGGGACGTATTCAGCCTCGACGTGAAAGAGTTCCTCGCCAAGAGTGGCTGCCCCTACGTATTGAAGCCCTTTGAGCCGGCCAGGCTCCTCGACCTCTTGGGGGAGGTGCTCTCCGGCAAAGATGGCTGAGGCGGCCACAAGGCAAGGCCGCCCCTCTTCTGCTATAATACATCACAGTGAAGATATCCGTCATAATCCCCGTGCTCAACGAGGCGGACAACCTCGGGGCCGCCATACGCGCCATCGGGGGCCGCGCCCATGAGGTCGTCGTCGTTGACGGGGGCAGCGCCGACGCAAGCGTCCGGGCCGCCCGCGCCCTCGGCGCGAGGGTGCTGGGGACGCAAAGGGGCAGGGGGCTGCAGATGGACGCAGGGGCCGCCGTGGCCACGGGGGACGCGCTCCTCTTCCTCCACGCCGACACCTTGCTGCCGCCCGGCTGGGACGAATCCGTAAGGGGGGCGCTCGCCCGGCCGGGTACGGTCGCCGGGGCGTTCCGCCTATCCATAGCGTCAGGCAGGCCGTGGTTCCGGCTCGTGGAGCGCGCGGTCCTGCTCCGGTGCCTTCTTTTAGGGCTCGTCTACGGGGACCAGGCGCTCTTCGTAGGCAGGGACGCCTTCATGGCCGCTGGGGGTTTTGACAAACTGCCCTTGATGGAAGATGTGGATTGTGTTAAGAGGTTAAGGTGCGCCGGGCGCGTGGTACTCGTAAAGGAGCGGGTCTCGACCTCCGCGCGCAGGTGGGAGAGGAGGGGGGCCCTTGCCGGGTCGCTCCGGAACATCGTCCTTCTCTGCCTCTACCGCCTCGGGGTCTCCCCCCGGAGGCTATACGGCTGGTACTACGGCGCTTAGGACTCTTGCGCCCTGAATCGATTGATATGGGGATCTTGAAAACCTTTTATCGTGTTGAAAGGAGAGGGTATGGAATTCAAATCGACAGGCGAGATATACGATTCCATGAAAGGGGCCGTAAAGGGCACCGGCGCTGACGTAGAGGTGCTCGACGAGGGCGCGCTTCGGGGCGCGGCCATGGACAGGCTCATATATAGCGCGGTATTCAGCGACAGCGGCGAGGTGAAGACGGAGGCCCGCAGGCTCATCAAGTATCTGGCGGGCGCCCTCGGCATAAGGCCGGCCTCGATACACGACCTCTACGCGGCCATGGGCAGGGGCGAGTGCATGGGCTTTACGGTGCCGGCCATAAACATAAGGGGGCTTACATACTACACCGCGCGCGCCGTCTTCAGGGCGGCGCAGAGGATAGGCGCCGGGGCCTTCATATTCGAGATAGCGAAGAGCGAGATAGGGTACACCGGGCAGAGGCCCTCGGAGTACACGGCCTGCTGCCTCGCCGCCGCCATCAGGGAGGGGCACCGGGGCCCGGTCTTCATACAGGGCGACCACTTCCAGGTAAACGCAAAGAAGTTCTCCGAGGACAGGGAGGCCGAACTGGAGGGGCTCAAAAAGCTCATAAAGGAGGCGCTTGACGCCGAGTTCTGCAACATAGACATAGACGCCTCCACCACCGTGGACCTCTCCAGGCCCGAGGTAGGCGAGCAGCAGAGGCCGAACTACGAGGCCACAGCCGAGCTCACAAAATACATAAGGTCCATCGAGCCGGAGGGGGTCACCGTATCCATCGGCGGGGAGATAGGCGAGGTAGGCGGCAAGAACTCCACCGAGGAGGAGCTTCGGGCGTTCATGGACGGGTACCTCGCGGACGTGGGCCCGGGCATCGAGGGCATAAGCAAGATAAGCATACAGACCGGCACATCGCACGGCGGGGTCGTGCTCCCTGACGGGTCGATAGCCAGGGTAAAGGTCGACTTCGACACCATCGAGAAGCTCGGTAGGGTTGCCCGCGAGGCCTACGGTCTGGGCGGGGTCGTCCAGCACGGCGCCTCCACGCTCCCGGACGACGCCTTCGACATATTCACGAAGCGCTGCACCGCCGAGGTGCACCTCGCCACCGCCTTTCAGAACATGATATACGACAGCCCCTCGTTCCCCGAAGGGCTTAAGAAAGAGATCTACGACTATATCCTGCAGGCACACGCCGCCGAGAAGAAGGAGCAGGACACAGAGGAGCAGTTCATCTACAAGACGCGGAAGAAGGGTTTCGGCCCCTTCAAGGAGAAGATGTGGAACATGGACCCGGAGCGCGTGCAGAAGATAAGCGCGGAGCTCGAGCAGAGGTTCGACACCATCTTCGAGAAGCTCAACATAAAGGGCACCGCCGAGTACGTCAAAAAGTGGGTCGGCTGAGGGGCCGGGGGGGCAGGGCTAGGGGGCAGGTGGAGGGGACCGCTGTGGTCGGGCGGCGGAGCGGTTGGCCTCGTTTTTGTGTGAAAAACCAGTTGTTTATGCTATAATAAT
>JBHHYT010000122.1:0-5067 GCA_046757705.1 Thermodesulfobacteriota bacterium | reverse complement strand
GCGCGCGAACGGGGAAGAGGCGGCCCCAGCTGAGCGAGCCTGATCACCGGAAGCGTCCCGTCAAGGGGCGCAAACGGCGTTGAAAAGTTATTGAAACTACATGGCCAACGGCCAGCCCGGAATGAAACTCTGGGACTTCTGTGGATTGAATCAAAGCCCGTTTCATCAGAAGGGTCGCCGCGTCGCCAAGGCTCACTCGCAATGACCCCTTTACGCCTCCGGCCTCTTGATGGGCACGCCCCTCCCGCAACCCCTCAAAAGCCTACGGCAACGCCCGGCCGTACCATCTCGAGCCGGGTCTTCATGAACAGCTTCGCCTTTTCGAGGAGCTGATTGTCGGTGGCCTCGAAGCGCAGGACGAGCACAGGCTGCGTATTAGACGCCCTCACGAGAGCCCACCCGCCCTCGAAGTTCACCCTGAGGCCGTCTATCTTTACGATGTCCTTTACCTTGAAGTCCTCGGTGCCGCCGCCTATGGCCTCCTCGAGCTTCCCGATTATCTCGAACTTCAGCTCGTCGGGGCAGTCTATGCGTATCTCCGGCGTTACGACCGTCTCCGGCAGGCCGATGAGCATGGACGAGAAGTGGAATTGGGGCTCCGGCACCCTCTTGCGGGCCATGATCTCCATGAGCCTGCACGACGAATAGATGGCGTCGTCGAAGCCGAACCACTTGTCCGCGAAGAAGATATGTCCGCTCATCTCCCCGGCCATGGCGGCCCCGAGCTCCTTCATCCGCGCCTTTATGAGCGAGTGCCCTGTCTTCCACATGACCGGGTTGCCCCCCCAGCGGGCTATCTCGTCGTACATCACCTGAGAGCACTTGACCTCTCCGACTATGGTCGCACCGGGGGTGGTATCGAGTATCGAGCGCGAGAATATTATCATCAGCTTGTCTCCCCAGATGATGCCCCCCTTCTCGTCGACCACGCCTATCCTGTCGGCGTCCCCGTCGTAGGCAACGCCGAAGTCCGCCTCGTTCTCGAGCACGGCGTCGATAAGGTGCTGCAGGTTCTTTGGCACCGTGGGGTCGGGGTGGTGGTTCGGGAACATGCCGTCGGGCTCGGAGAAGAGCTCGATGACCTCGCAGCCGAGCTTCCTTACGAGGGGCACGGCCACGGGCCCGGCCGTGCCGTTGCCCGAGTCGAGCACCACCCGCAGGGGCCTTTCCGTCTCGGGTATCGTTATGTTCCTGCTGACGTAGTCGATGTAGCTCGATATTATGTCCATGGTCTCGACCTTGCCCGGCGCCACCTGCGGGTAAGGCTTTCCGATGACCTCCTCCCTTATTATGCGCTTCATCTCCTGTATCTCTTCGCCGTGGATGGTCTCCTGCCCCACGCTCACCTTGAAGCCGTTGTACTCCGGGGGGTTGTGGCTGCCGGTTATCATCACGCCGCCGCCCACGGGAAGCGTATGCATGGAGAAGTACTGCAGGGGGGTCGGGCACTCGCCTATGTCTATGACGCTTATGCCGCTGCCGGTAAGGCCCTTTACAAGTGCGTCCCTTATCTCCTTCGAGCTCAGCCTTACGTCCCTGCCCACGGTGACCTTGAACCCCGGGCCCCGCTCCACCCCGTGCCTGTCGAGATAGACGGCGTACCCCCTGCCGAGCAGCTCGGCAACCTCCGGCGTAAGGTCCTCTCCGAAGACCCCCCTGATATCGTATTCACGGAACATCGCGTCTGATACGTCTGCCATGCCATCACCCCCGTTCATTCAGATTTTATGATCTTGGGAAACTCTGAAAGACCCCTTTCTTGATCTCATTGCGAGGAGCTTTAGCGACGAAGCAATCTCTTAATTAGCTGATTTGACTATAAGGACGAGATTGCTTCCCCTTCGCTTCGCTCAGGGTTTGGCTCACACGCCCGCAATGACGAGCCGTAAAATTAATCAGAGTTTCGTTTATATTATATATGAAAATTTCTTCGACGCTACCCGCACCCCGGTATTTCACAGGGGTTCAGTCAAGGGAATGTCCCCTGCCCCCCTGCCCCCGTCCCGGCCTCAGCCCAGCGGAGGCCGCCTCCTGGCCGCCCGGAGCTGCGAGAAGAACTCCTTGAGCATCGCAGCTGCCTCCGAGCCCATCACCCCGGAGACGGCCTCGACCCTGTGGTTCAGCCGCCTGTCGTTGGACAGGTCGTAGAGCGAGCCGCACGCCCCGGCCTTGGGGTCGAAGGCCGCGAAGACGAGCCTCGAGACGCGCGCCTGCAGGATGGCCCCCATGCACATCGGGCAGGGTTCGAGCGTCACGTAGATGGTCGCGCCGCTCAGGCGCCAGCTCCCGAGCTTTCTCGCCGCACGCCTTATGGCCGCCATCTCGGCGTGCTCCGTCGGGTCGTTGGCGACCTCCCTGCGGTTGTGCCCGCGCGAGACCACCTCCCCCCCGCGCACGATGAGCGCGCCCACTGGGACCTCTCCCTTTCTGGCGGCCTTGCGCGCCTCCTTCAGGGCCTCGGCCATAAATTTTTTATCCGTCCCGGCCCTCTTCAATCGGATATCTCACAAAAGATTTGCCTTTTATTTTCTGTTATAATATCCTAATAAAACCGCTGTATCAAACAAAAACCTGCTGCCCCCGCCAGACGGACGGGCCCTTGTGCACTTCGTCGTTCAAAACCTGTAAAAAAAGGAGAGGCTTATGTTGACCGGGCCGGAGTACTGCGTTGAAGAGTTCAGAAAGGGCTATAACTGCTCTCAGGCACTTCTTTCGACCTACTCGAAGGAGGTCGGCCTCGACAAGGAGACGGCGCTGAAGGTATCTTCGGCCTTCGGAGGCGGAATGGGCTGCAAGGGGGACGCCTGCGGGGCGGTGACCGGCGCGCTGATGGTCCTCGGGCTGAGGTACGGGAACGCCTCGGCGGAAAGGGGGCAGAACCAGAGCTATTCGCGCGCCAGGGAGTTTATCGACCAGTTCAGGCAGAGGAACGGCTCGACGACGTGCAGGGAGCTGCTCGAGTGCGACATAAGCACCGAGGATGGGATGGGCACGGCGACGCAACAGAAGCTCTTCACAAAGGTATGCACCAAGCTCGTAAAGGACGCGGCCGAGATAGTGGAGGGGATGCTGTAGGGGGGAGGAGCCTCCTTTTACCTGCCCCCCACGCCTTCAGAAGACACTTTGACACCAAACCCTACAGGCCGCGGGCCCGATGGAGCTTGCCCGGGGGGCTCGTCGCCTCCGCGGGCACCGGAAAAAGGCTCATCCACTATTACGACACCATCGACGACTCGATACTCCTCGCCGAAGACAATTTACCCCGGATAGACCAGGGCCATAGAGCGCCATATAAAATCGGCGGACTGAACCGAAAACTCGGGCCACAGCGTGAACGCCGCCTGCCTGCGGCATGTTGCAACAACGAGCACCCCGCCCCGGCACCGCCGGAAGGAACTTTCCTACAGGTAGCAAGACATTCCCCGGAAGCTTCTCGAAACTCCCCGTTTTATCTCCCGCAGAGGGATACGGTTGACGGACGTTTGAGGTGAATCGCTTTCAGCTTTGCCGGTCTTTAAAAAACAAGGGGAAGAAGACCATGTCAATCCGGATAAGGACAAAGATAATAGCCAGCTTCACCATCGTCCTGGTTCTCCTGTCGTTCCTCGGCTTTGTAGCCTACTACAACAGGAACATTCTTTTCCGCGACATACTCAACCTTGAGGCCGAGACGCACGAGATCGAATTGCTTGCAGACCTTCAGCTCGCCATCGACATGGTCGTAATGCCACCCAACGACTACCTTATAACCGGAGACAAAAACGAGATGGTGAAGTACCGCAAGACCCTTGAGAAGGCCGAGCGGGCATTCAAGCGGCTCGAGGGCTCGGAGGCGCACATGGGGCATGCCGGCCTCCTCAAACAAGCAAAGAAGAAATTCATCATTTTAAAGGGGAGGGCCGAGGAGATATTCGCCATCCCCGAGCCCATGGGAAATAAGGCCGGCGTCCGGCTGATGAAGGAGATAGACGCCCTTTCGCACGACATTATAATGGACCTCAGCAAGTTCCACGAGATCGAAAAAGAGGAGATCAGGGCGGCCATAGCCTCGACAGACCTTGTCAGGAAGAGGGTCGACGAACTCCTTGCTGTCGGCATCATAGTCAGCATGGCCACGGTGATACTGCTTGTGGCCTACCTGTTGCGCTCCATAATAAAGCCGCTCGTTACGTTCAAGGAAGGCGCGTTTATAATAAGAAGCGGGAACCTCGACCACAAGATAGACCTGAAAGACGGGGTGGAGGTAAACCTTCTTGTGGACGAGTTCAACAAGATGACGGACAAGCTGAAGGAATCATACTCCGGTCTGGAGAAGAAGATAGAGGAGAGGACAAGGGAGTTGAACGGGCTCAACGAGAAATTGCTCGAGCTTTCCATAACCGACGGCCTTACCGGTGCATATAACCACAGGCACTTCTATGAGAGGCTCACAGAGGAGATAAGCCGGGCCGAGCGTTACGGCCGCAAGGTATCCATGATAATGACCGACATAGACCACTTTAAAAACTACAACGACACATGCGGCCATGTGGAAGGTGACACCGTGCTCAAGGGGATCGCATCATGCATCATGAAAAACGTCAGGGCGCAGGACCTGGTCGCGAGGTACGGCGGTGAGGAGTTTTCCATAATGCTCCCCGATACCGACAAGAAGGTGGCAACGGTCCTCGCAGAGAGGATAAGGAGGTGCATATCCGTCCAGCCGTTTCCCAACAAGGAGACCCAGCCATGCGGAAACCTTACCATAAGCCTCGGCGTGGCGGCCTTCCCTGACGACGCACCCGACCCGACGGGCCTCATAGAAAGGGCGGACAGCGCACTCTACAAGGCGAAGGAGAGAGGCAGGAACAGGGTGGAGGAGGCGTAAACGGCTGCAAGGGGAACGCCTGCGGGGCGGTAACGGCCGCGGCTGAGATAGTGGAGGGGACGCTGTAAGGGGGAGCAGTTTCAAAATCTTATGTGATTCTTAGGGTACATTATTACTCTTGGGAATAGGTTCTAATTAAGATATGAATGACTACACCGGTCTAAAGCCCGGAGTTTCCGCGCTTCCCCTCCCTCGATGGG
>JBHHYT010000121.1:0-5146 GCA_046757705.1 Thermodesulfobacteriota bacterium | reverse complement strand
ATCTTCATAGTAAAAGACCCTCCCGCGTTATCGCCACGGGGGCTGAAGACCGTAAAGAACGGTCAGGTTACGGCTATCCCCTCCTGCGGGGAGGTAGCGTCCCGGCGCACAGGCCTTGAAGGACGAAGGGTTGTGTTTTTAAAGAGGAAAAGGCTCCGGGACAGGCTGAAAAAAGACCGGCGCGTCAATGGGTGTTCTCTCTTTTTTCGACTGCGTCCCCCCTGCCGTCGTACGGCTCCGCCCTTGAGAGGTTCGCTTCGAGGATGGAGCGCAGGAGCCTGTTGGTCTCCTCCTGCTCCTCCACGGACCTCTTCAACAGGCCCTTCATCCCGAAGACCGAAAACGGCATGGCTACCCAGAGGACCAGTATGGCCCCGACGGCCACGATGAGGAATATGGCGAAAGCGCCCAGAAGCAGCAGGCTCTGATGGCTGAAAAGCTCCATTGAAACCCCTTACGGGAGGGAAAGCCGGTCCGCGGCCGTTGCGAACGTGAAGGTCTCCTGGCTCGCCGTCCTCATGTCCTTTACGGTAACCGCGCCCGCGGCCAGCTCGTCGCTTCCGAGTATGGCGGCGTAGCGCGCCCCGAGCCTGTCCGCGCGCTTCATCCTGCTCTTCAGGGAACCGCCGGAGAAGTCCACGGCAACGCGCAGCCCCTTGTCCCTCCACGCGGCTACGACACCTACGCCCTTGTCCTGCGCCTCCGGGCCGAGCGCGATAAAGACGGTAAGCGGGGCCGCCTCCATCCCCCGCTCCTTTATGAGGAGCGCCACCCTCTCTATGCCGATGGCAAAGCCGAAGCACGGGGTGGCCGGGCCGCCGAGCTCGCGCACCAGCCTGTCGTACCTGCCTCCCGCGGCCACGGCGTTCTGGGAGCCGAGCCCCTCGGCGGTTATCTCGAAGGTCGTGCGCGTGTAGTAGTCGAGCCCGCGCACCATCCTCGGGTTCACGGGGGGCTCTATGCCGTAAGAGGCGAGCGAGGCTCGCACCATGGCGAAGTGTTCGGCGCACCCCTCGCACAGAGAGTCTATTATCGACGGCGCGCCCTTCGTAGCCTCCACGCAGCCGGGGTTCTTGCAGTCGAGCGCCCTTAAAGGGTTCGCCTCCATCCTCCTCTTGCAGTTCTCGCAGAGCGCCTCCCTGACGCCGTGGAGGTATTCTATGAGCACGGCCTTGTAGCCGGGCCTGCACTCGGCGCAGCCGAGCGAGTTTATCTGGAGGGTGGCGCCGGGAAGCTCTATCTTCCCGAAGAACCTCATGAGCATGGACAGCGTCTCCGCGTCCGCCCCCGGGCTCGGCTCGCCGAGCACCTCGGCCCCTATCTGGTAGAACTGGCGGTACCTGCCCTTCTGCGGCCGCTCGTAGCGGAACATGGGGCCGGTGTAGTACAGCCGCGTAACTGGCGCGGTATAGAGCTTGTGCTCTATGTACGCCCTTACCACCGGGGCCGTGCCCTCCGGCCGGAGGGTAAGGGAGTCCCCCCTGCGGTCGGAGAAGGTGTACATCTCCTTCTCCACGATGTCGGTCGTCTCCCCGATGGACCTCTTGAAAAGCTCGGTCTTCTCGACCACCGGCACCTTTATCTCGGAAAAGCCGTAGGCAGAGAAGGTCTCGAACGCCGAGGTCTCGATGTGCCTCCATATCCAGGAGTCCTCGGGCAGTATGTCGTTGAACCCGCGTATCGCCGTTATGCTCATATATTATAATCTAAAAAAGGATTGATGGTCTATATATACTCCGCCTATCAGGATTTTTTAACATATCCCGGCTATTTATGCAAGCGGGGCGCGGGGGTTAAACTTTTGCCAGCGGCACGAAAATGTGTTAAATTTGTGGTGGCTGATTTTTGGCGGTAAAACCTCAAAACCACGGAGGGCGGGATTGGCTAAGAGAAAAGGAGAGGGCATAGATGTGTTGACCAGCGAGAAGAGGCTCTTTGCGCCGCCCGAGGCGCTCAAGGAGACGGCCCACATAAAGGGCTGGGCGGAGTACGAGGCCCTGTACAGGGAGTCGGTGGAGGATATGGAGGGCTTCTGGGCCCGCATGGCCGGGATGCTCGACTGGGACAAGAAGTGGGACAGGGTGGTCGAGTGGGACTTTGAAAGACCCTTCGTCAGGTGGTTCGACGGCGGCCGCCTGAACGCCGCGCACAACTGCATAGACAGGCACCTCGACGGCTGGAGAAGGAACAAGGCCGCCATAATCTGGGAGGGAGACGACGGGAGCTACAGGACGTACACCTACACCCAGCTCTCCTACGAGGTCAACAGGTTCGCCAACGTGCTCAAGGCCAGGGGAGTCAAGAAGGGCGACCGCGTCACCATATACCTGCCGATGATACCGGAGCTTGCCGTCTCCGTGCTCGCCTGCGCGCGCATAGGCGCGATACACAGCGTGGTCTTCGGCGGCTTCAGCCCCGCCTCCCTGAGCGACAGGATACTCGACTCCTCCTCCACGTTCGTGGTCACCTCCGACGAGGGCATACGCGGGGGAAAGGCCATCCCGATGAAGGCCAACTGCGATGCGGCCCTCAAGAGCTGCCCGGAGGTAACCCGGGTGGTCGTGGTAAAGAGGACCGGAGCGGCCGTGGAGATGCGCGAGGGGCGGGACACCTGGTGGCACGAGGAGATGGACGCGCCGGGGATAACGGACAAGTGCGAGCCGGAGCCGATGGAGGCCGAGGACCCGCTGTTCATCCTTTACACGAGCGGCTCGACGGGCAAGCCCAAGGGCGTGCTGCACACCACGGCGGGGTATCTGCTTTTCGCGGCCCTGACCTTCAAGTGGATATTCGACTACAAGGAGGAGGACGTCTTCTTCTGCACGGCGGACATAGGGTGGGTAACGGGCCACAGCTACATACTTTACGGCCCTCTGGCCTGCGGCGCCACCACCCTGATGTTCGAGGGCGTGCCCACATACCCGGACCCGGGGAGGTTCTGGGAGATAGTGGACAAGCACAAGGTCAACACCATATACACCGCGCCCACCGCCATAAGGGCCCTTATGAGGTGCGGGGACGACTGGGTTACAAGGCACGACCTTTCCACGCTCAAGCTGCTCGGCTCCGTGGGCGAGCCGATAAACCCGGAGGCGTGGATGTGGTACCACAGGGTCGTTGGCAAGGGGAGGCTCCCCATAGTGGACACCTGGTGGCAGACCGAGACGGGCGGGATACTCATCACACCGCTGCCCGGCGCAATGACGCTCAAGCCCGGAAGCGCGTCGAGGCCGTTCTTCGGCGTCGTGCCGAAGATACTCAAGCCCGACGGCACCGAGGCCGGCACGAACGAGGGCGGGTATCTCGTCATCGAGAGACCCTGGCCGGGGATGCTCCGCGGCACGTACGGTGACCCGGAGAACAAGCGGATGAAGGAGGTCTACTTCAGCCAATTCCCCGGCCATTACCTGAGCGGCGACGGCGCGCGAGTGGACGAGGACGGGGACTTCTGGCTCATGGGCAGGATAGACGACGTGCTCAACGTCTCCGGCCACCGGCTCGGGACCGCCGAGATAGAGAGCGCTCTCGTGGCAAGCGACTTTGTGGCCGAGGCCGCGGTGGTGGGGTATCCGCACGACGTCAAGGGCGAGGGCATATACGCATTCGTCGTTCTCAAGGAGCATCTAACCCCCACGCCCGAGCTTATAAAGAAGCTCGAGGAGCACGTAAGGGAAGAGATAAGCCCCATAGCCAAGCCCGACAAGATACAGTTCGCAGCGGGGCTTCCCAAGACGCGCAGCGGCAAGATAATGCGCAGGATCCTGAGAAAGATAGCCAACGGGCACACGGAAGACCTCGGGGACACCTCTACGCTCGCCGACCCTTCGGTCGTCGAGGTGCTCGTAAAGGAGAAGGTCTGAAGAAACGGCGCGCGCAACGCGCCGGAAAAGAATGCCACCGGCAAAAAAACGCCCGTGCCTTTGAAAAAGGCACGGGCGTTATGTTTTTTTGCCTTACCGCCGGACTGCGCCAGAGACAGGCGGCTACCCTTCGCTCCGACGCCCGGGATGGCGCTCCCCCCCCAACTTCCCCCGCTTACCCCGCCGGCCCGGTTGGCCCGATTGGCCCGGTCAGTCGCGGGCCCTTCTTGCGCTCTTCTTGGAGGCCTTCGCGCGGCGCTTTGCAGCTTCCTGACGCTTCCTCTTCTTCTTGACGCTCGGCTTCTCGTAGAACCTTCTCTTCTTTATCTCTTTGAAGGTCCCGTCCTGAGCGAGCTTGCGCTTGAGAATCTTTAGCGCTTTCTCAAGCTGGTCGTCATAAACCTTAACCTCTGACAAGTGTTAACACCCCCTCTATGTAAAGAAATATTTTTGCAATGCCACGGCCCGGCACGGACACGCCGGTACGGCACTCAAAAAGCCGGATAATCTTGTGCAGGGGACCTGGATGGATAAGACGAGGGTACGCCTGTTCCCGCCCGGCCGCCAGCACGCCAGACACAAGATTATACCAAAAGGCTTTTATAAGTCAAACAATAAAAGGACGGGCGGAAAATGTGGTGTCCCACCTCCTGCCGGCGCGGGGCGGCGCGGGCCACTCCGGCAGAGAGTCACAGAAAACGGGCTTTTTTTTATTTAAAAACAGGCTCGAATTTGCTATAGTTAGACCACTTTTTCGCAGGGCCACTGGCCGTCAGGCGGGCCACCACGACCTAAAGCGACACAGAGGCTTACGATGTTCAAAAAACTTCCATCAGGCATCCGGCTCGCTGTGCTCGGCGCTTCAGCCGGGGCCTTCACGCTCGTCTTTGCCACGGGCGGCTGCATCTCGCGCAACGCCTATAACAAAAACATCTCCAGGCTCGCCTCCCAGCTTCAGAACGAGCGGGCCGCCCGCGCGAAAGACGCGGAAAACTACGAGAAGAAGCTCCGGGAGAAGAGCGTCACGCTTACGGAGCTGACCAACAGGTACATCACGCTGCAGAAAGAGTCGTCCGCGGCGCACAGGAAGCTCGGCTCGCTCAAGGGCGACCTCGATACCCTGTTAAGGGACATTGCCGAACTGAAGGCGGTCATCTTCCAGAACGTCAAGGGCAGCGTGCGCAACGAGATGATGATAAAGCTGATGGAGATGCAGTACCGGGTGAAGTCCCTGCTAAAGAACAAAGCGGCCCCCGGGGAATAGTCCCACGCACCCCCCCTGACCC
>JBHHYT010000120.1:0-5153 GCA_046757705.1 Thermodesulfobacteriota bacterium | reverse complement strand
GTTGAATTTGCAGCAATCTTTTCCGGACAGATTTGGTCGTAAAATCTGGAAGTGTAAAAAAAATAATATATAATGAGCTATAGCATGCAATAAGTGTAGAGTTTTTAGCACGTTTGGTTGTGATATCGATGTAAGGAAAATTAGTGACGGTCGGATAATTTTACACAAAAAAGACCTTTTGGGATTCAGCGGTGGTTTTTGTGTGGTTTTTTGGAAAAAATGTTGAAAATAATCTAAACAATCTGCTTATGGGTTGTGGTTTGGCAGGGCGAACCAGTGAAATTGTAAGATTTCTTGGTAATTGTTGAAATTGAGCCTCCCTGCAAATCCTCTCGCCCCGACCAGTTTTAAAATATAATAAAAAAGGGCCACGGGGTCTCCCGTGGCCCTTTTTTATTTCCCCCGTCGGCCCTTGAGTGGCGCTTGCCCCACTTCAGGCCCGTGCGGTCCGGGTTGATTGTATATCGCGGCTGGAGTACAATAAAAAGTGGCCCTTTTGTGGCCAGATTAGCGAGGGAAAAGGACGGATGTTTCTGCCTGCGACAAAAGAGGAGATGGAGCGGCTCGGCTGGGACCGCCTCGACGTGGCACTGGTGTCGGGAGACGCCTATATCGACTCGCCATACGTCGGCGTGGCGGTAATCGGCAAGGTGCTGCTCGACGCCGGTTTCAGGGTCGGCGTCATCGGCCAGCCGGATACCTCCGGGCCGGATGATATCATGCGCCTCGGCGCCCCCCGGCTCTTCTGGGGTGTGACCGGCGGGTGCATCGACTCCATGGTCGCCAACCGCACGGCCACGGGACGCAGGCGCAGGCACGACGACTACACCCCCGGCGGCCTGAACGGCCGCCGTCCGGACCGGGCCGCCATCGCCTACGCCAACCTCATCAGGAGATACGATAAAAAAGGCCGCCGCCCCATCGTCCTCGGGGGCATCGAGGCGAGCCTTCGCCGGGCAGCCCACTACGACTTCTGGACGGACGCGATAAGGAGGTCCGTCCTCTTCGACGCGAAGGCCGACTATCTCCTTTACGGAATGGCGGAACGCTCCGTAGTCGAGCTCGCAGGGTGCCTCTCCAAAGGCAGGGACCCCCGCGGTGTGCGCGGGCTATGCTATATATCTAAGGACCTGCCGGATGGCTGCATGGAGCTCCCTTCGTTTGGCGAGTGCGCCGGGGACGGGGATGCCTTCACGAGGGCCTTTTGCACATTCTACGACAACAACGACCCCGCCACGGCCCGTGGGCTCGCGCAGATGCATGGGGACCGGTACCTCGTCCAGAACCCCCCGGCGCGGTACCTCTCCACGGAGGAGCTTGACCGCGTCTACGCCCTCGGATACGAGCGCGCCCTCCATCCATTCCACTGCAAGGAGGGCCAGGTGAAGGCGCTCGAGACGATACGCTTTTCCATCTCCACCCACCGCGGCTGCTACGGAGAATGCGGTTTCTGCGCCATCGCAGTCCACGAGGGCCGCCGCGTGAGGTCGAGGAGCAGGGCGTCCATCGTGGCAGAGGCGCGGGAGATGGCCCGCCATCCGATGTTCAAGGGGAGGATACACGACGTGGGCGGGCCGTCGGCGAACATGTACGCGTCCGGCTGCTCGAGGATGGAAGGGAAGGGATGCTGCCCGAAGAAGAGCTGCATCTCCCCTAAGGTCTGCCCGCTCTTGAGGTTCGGCCACGCGGAGCAGATAGAGCTGCTCCGGGAGCTGCGGGGGCTGGAGGGGGTCAAAAAGGCGGTCGTCGCCTCGGGGGTGCGCCACGACATGGTGCTGGCGGACAAGAAGGACGGGCAGAGGTACCTGAGGGAGCTTGTGCGCCACCACGTCTCCGGACAGATGAAGATAGCCCCGGAGCACTCCGAGCCGGAGGTGCTCGAGAAGATGGGCAAGCCCGGCTGCGACCGGGACGCCCTTGTAAGGTTCAAGGAGCTCTTCTACAGGCTTACGGGGGAGGCGGGGCTGCCGCAGTTCCTGACCTATTACCTGATGGCCGCCCACCCCGGCTGCGGCATGGACGAGATGAAAAGGCTCAGGTCGTTCGCCATCAAGGAGCTGGGCACGGTCCCGGAGCAGGTGCAGGTCTTCACCCCCACCCCCTCGACATATTCGACCCTCATGTACCGGACAGGGCGCGACCCCTTTACGGGCGGCCCCTGTTTCGTGGAGAAGAGCGAACGGGGCAGGGAGGCCCAGAAGTCGGTGCTCGCCGGCCCCTCTGTGGGCAAGGCAGGCCCCCGGGCGCGCGGCCCTGAAGGGAGCGGCCTCAAGAGGTGGCGTCCGGGGGGGAGGAAGAGGTAAGGGCCCCGCCCCCTCCCCCCGGTCAGGCCGTTTTTTTAAAGGGGAGGACGCCTACCTGTTCCTCCCGCCGGGAAGGAAGTTGTAGATGACGTTGGCGACGTCGTCCCACTCGAGCCGTATCGTGACCTTTCTGTCCAGCCCCTCGGGAAGTGCGGCCCCCGGACCGGCCCCTCCGACGTAGACGCCGAAGACGGGCAGGTCGAGCTCATGGCCGATCGCGACCTCTTTCTCCACCCACGGCACGTTGTCCATGTGCTGCCCGACAAGGACTATCAGCATGTGGCTCTTTTCTATCTTCTCCCTGACCTCCTGGAGCCACCCGGCATCGTCGGGCCCGGAGGGCTTTTCACTCGAGCCCTGCACGGAGAAGGGCGTCAGGCAATCATGCCCTTTTGCCGCGAAGAGCGCCTTTTCTTCCCCGTCGTGGACGTAGTCATAGCTTAGATATACCTTTGCGTGAGACATTTACAGACCTCCTTCTTTATAATCCGGTGCAGTACCCGGGCACCGGCCAGCCCCCGCAGGGCCTGCCCGCTGCCCGGGCCCGGTGCAGGATTATATTATAAAATGCGGCCTGTTACAAGGATGGAAGGGACGGGAGGGATATAAAAAAAGGCCGCGGCGCTTCTCGCCGCGGCCTTCGCGTATTATGGGGCAGGGCTCCGTCCCCGGGCTATCTGGGGCCTCCGGTGTTGAGCCTCTTCAGCATCTTTATCGCGTCCCGATACTCCGGGAACCCGGAGGATAGCTTCACCGCCTTCTCCAGATGCTTCGCCGCCTCGCCGTTCTGTCCGTTCTCGTAGTAGGCCATGCCGAGGTGGTAGAGCACCGTGGGGTTGCCGGGGACGAGTGAGGCGGACCTCTTCAGCACCTCGAGCGCCTTCCTGCCTCTCTTCTGCTGGAGAAGTATCCACCCGAGGGTGTCGAGCACCATGCCGTTCTCTGCGGCCAGCGAGGCCGCTTTTTGCGCAAGCTCGAGGGCCTCTTGCCCGTCCCCGTCCTTCGAGAGCAGCGAGGCGAGGTTGTTCAGCGCGTTGACATGCGCGGGGTCGCGGGCGATTATCTCCCGGTACAGCCCTGCCGCCTTTGCGTCTTTCCCGGCGTCCTGATAAAGCGCGGCGAGCAGAAACATCCCCTCGGTGGACTCCGGGCGCGCCTTCAGCGCCCTTTGTGCCGTCTCGACCGCCTTTGCCCGGTCGCCCTTCTGGCTGTAGGCGATGCTCATGGCCCTCAGTATCAGCGGGTCCTTGGGTGAGATGCCGAGCCCTCTGGTGAACTGTGCGATGGCCTTGCCATACTCTTTCAGGTAACCGTAGAAGAGGCCGAGACGGTACCGGGGGAAGGACGAGCCGGGGTAGCGCGCTATCATATCCTTGAAGGTCTTCTCCGCCACGCCGGGCTGGTTGTTCAACTGGTAGGCGGTGCCGAGCAGGTCGTAGACGCCGGGGCCCGCCTCCTTCGATTCGAGTATCCGCCTGTAGACGGGGATGGCGTCCGCAAAGCGCCCCTGCTCCAGATAGACGTCCGCGCGCCGCTTCTTTACGGACATGGGGCGCTCGCTCAGGCCCTCCGCCTTCGCGTACCCTTCGAGCGCCTTTTCATATTCTTTCATGGCGAAGTAGGTCTCTGCGAGCTGGTAATGGCCCGTCGACCAATCCGGCCTGAGCCGGACGACCTCCCGGAGCTCCTCCAGCGACCTGCGGTAGTCGCCGGTCTCCCTGTAGGCTATGCCGAGGGCGAGGTGGGACTGCTCCTTTCCGGGCTTGAGGCGGGCAACGACGTTAAACTCCTTAAGGGCGTCCTGCGGCCTGTTGAGGCCGAGGTACGCGGTGCCAAGCACTATGTGCGCCGTCACATTGGCGTTCTGGGGCGTTATGAGCCCTTCGAGCAGCCCGGCGGCGCGGTCGTACCTCCGGGCCTTGTTGTACAGCATCGCGAGGTCGACCTTTATGCCGACGTACCCGGCGGGTGTGCCCTTGAGGCCTTTTTCGTAATGCTCCACCGCGGCCTCGTAGTCCCCCTCGTCCTCGTATATGGCGCCGAGCCTCTGGTGCGCCCACCGGTTGCCGGGGGATATCTCTATGGCCTTGAGGAACTCCGCCCTGGCCTCTTCGGGCCTGCCCTGAGCAAGGTATATCTCGCCTATCTTGGCGATAGCGGAGCCTTGCCCGGGCCTGAGCCGGACAGCCTCCTTGAGCTCTGTAAGCCCCGCGTCGATGTTGCCCTTCATGGCGAACGCCGCACCGAGTATCTCGTGTGCGGGTGCGGAGCCGGGGTGCGCCTTGAGGAAGCCGCGCGCCTTCTCGATGGCGGCGTCAAGCTCTCCTTTGTTGAGAAGGTCGAGCGCCGTGGCGAGCTCCTGCTTGAGGGAGCCTTTGGGTATATCGACCGTGCTTGAGCCCACGGAAGGGTCGGTCAGGCTCATGATAGGGGTTGCGCAAGCGTCTTTGAAAAGGAGAAAGATAAGAGCGGCAAGTATGAGGCTGAATGCCATCGGCCTGTATGGATTTTTCTTCATTACCCTCCACCTCCGGCGCTTTTGTGTTGAGGCAACCAGTGTAGCACCTTCACGGCGGCGAGTCAAAGGAAGGGGGTGCTGCCGCGAACCTTTGAAGAAGGGAAGGCAGGCGGCTTTCGCCGCCTGCCTTCCCGGTTTTAAGTGCTTATGGCGAAGCCTCTCAGCTCCTCTTTCTCCTGAACAGGGTCATGCCTCCGAGGCCGGCAAGTCCGCTGCCGAGCAGCAGAAGCGTGGAGGGCTCAGGCACAGCGCCGCCCGCGACCGTGATGTGGTCGGCCTCGGTGGCTATCCGGCCTCCGTCGACCGTGCCGTAGAGCGAGAAGGTGTAGTAG
>JBHHYT010000119.1:0-5275 GCA_046757705.1 Thermodesulfobacteriota bacterium | reverse complement strand
CGGCGGGAGGCCGGGGCGGTTTGCGCGCGGCCTTTCGGGAGGGGGGGAGACCGGAGATGGGACCACTTCGTCGATTGACTTAAAACGCAAGCCTCCCCTTCGGGGAGGGGGCCGCGGGGGGTCGCCTCTTCCCAAAGCGACGCTCGCTCTAATCACCCGGTGTATTTTTTTAAAGACAGGCACAACGATCGCCCCTCGCTCCTGCCCTCTCATGATTGAAGATTTGAGGGAGAGGGAGTTTTAAACATCCCCCTTTTTCAAAGGGGGACTGAGGGGGATTCACAGTTGTCATTCTGAGGGAGCGGGGCGACCGAAGGGTCTCGGGGACCGGCCAGGGCAAAAAGACGAGATTCTACACTTCGTTCAGAATGACACGATGTAAGGTTGTTTTTGAAGCGGACGGGATAGTATTACAAACGGTAACTGAAAGATCAGGACTCCCCTCCGTCCGATAAAGCCCGAGACGAAGCAGACAAGGAAAACATGGCTTGTGGTCACTGAAAGGTCAGGACTCCTCTCCACATGATTGTGCCCTAAACGAAGTAAACGAAAAAACGCGAAGTACGGTCACTGAAAGATCAGGACTCCTCTCTGCATGATTGTGCCTAAGACAGAGCAGGTAAAAAAGCTCACGATACGGTAACTGAAAGATCAGGACTCCTTGCCGTTTGCCGGGCCTGCCTCTGGCCCGGCCCCGCCCAGACGGTCGTTGGCGGGTTTCGTGGACGTGCCGAAGGCGGGCCGTCCGAACAGGCCGGTCGTCTCCACCCCGTCGGTACGAAGGAACCCGGCGTAGCTCTTGAGGACCTTCTTGGCGTAGCGGCGGGTCTCTGGGTACGGGATGGACTCTATGAACTCGTCGAGCTCCGCGGGGAGCTCGACGGTCCACCTCTTCACCGCGGACGGCCCCGCGTTGTAGCTCGCTATGGTGAGCACGAGGTCTCCGTCGAACCTGCGGGCGAGGTGGGCCAGGTACCATGAGCCGAGCCTGATGTTGACGTCCGGGTCGAGAAGCTCCCGTTCGTCGTCGAGGGTGCGGCCGAGCTTGCCGGCTATGTACCTGCCTGTAGACGGCATTATCTGCATGAGGCCGAGCGCCCCGGTGGTCGAGACGGCGTTGGGGTTGAAGCTGCTCTCCTCCCTCATTACGGCGGCCACGAGGTACGGGTCGACGGAGTCAGGGGCCTTTCTCCTTACGAGCTCGACGAGCCGGGGAGGGAATGAGAGCACCGAGAGGTCGGCGGAGAGGCTGTCGAGCCCGGCAAGGTGCGAATAATATACGCGGAACGCGCTGTAGAAGTCCCCGGCCTCGTAGAAGAGCCCGGCAAGCTCCACGAGAGCGCCGGGCTCCCTCGAGTACGCCCTCGTGAGCAGGGCTATCTCCCTGGCGGCGCGCCCGTCCATGCCGAGCGTAAGAAGCTCCTTTGCCGCGAGGTAGTGCGGGTCGATGAATACGCCGGAGGCCCGGGCCGTTGACGGGAGGACTTTGGCGAACGCCGGGCGCGTCCCCGCCCCGGAGGAGGCCGCCTTCACGTCCGCAGCCACGGGGTCGAGCGCGCGAAGCCTTTTCTCCGCCATGCGGCAGTAATAGTCCGACGCATGGGAGGCGCAAAGCAGCCTGTAGCGGTGGACGGCCTCGGGGGCGGAGCCCATCCTCTCCGCGCTCCTGCCGCTCCAGTAGAGGAAGCGCGCGGGCTCCGGCGCGCCGGCGGCGGAGAAGACCTTGTACGCCTTGTCGAATCTGCCAGAGCGGTAGTAGAGCCAGCCCGTAGACCAGACCGCCTCCTGCGCGCTGGCAGTCCCCGGGAAGCCCTCCGAGACCTTTTTATATGCATCGATGGCCTTTGCGGCCATGGACCGGCCCGCGTAATGGCGGGCGAGGAAGACGAGCGCCCTTGCGCGCTCGATGCTCCCCGGGTACCTCTCCGAAAGCCGCTTGAGCGCCTTTAACAGCGCCTTTTCGCTGGACTGCCTGAGAGAGACGAGCGCCGACCAGTAGAGCGCATCAGGCTCCGTCTCCGGGGGCGGCGCATACGAGCCGCCGAGGTATCCGGAGAGCAGGGCCCCGGCCCGCTCGTACTCCTTGAGCCTGACCATCGATACCGCGGTCTTTATGACGGCGCGGTCGTAGAGACCGCCCCCCGGGGCCTTTACAAGAGGGGCAAGCTCTCCGACGGCCTCCTCGAAGCGGGCGTTGTCGAAGAACCCGCGGGCGCGCGCGTACCTCTCGGCCGGGGTAAAGGCCGGGCCGCCGCCCTCCGGGGCAAGCGCCGCGTAGAGGGCCAGCGCGCCTTCGGCCACGGCGTCGGCCGGGTAGCGGACGAGTATCTTCTTGACGGTGGAGGCGGCCTCGGACGTGCGCCCGAGCATCACAGAGGCCTCGGCGCTCCTTAAAAGCGCCTCCGGCACGAGAGGGCTTTCGGGCCATGAGGCGACGAACCCTGTCAACGCCGCCAGGCCGCGCGCCACCCTGCCGTCCTCCATGACGGAGAGGGCGCGCAGGTACGAGGCCTCCGGCACGAGCGCCGAGGAGGGGTATCTGGAGATAAGGGAATTGAAGGCGGCCACGGCCTGCCCGGGCTCTGCGGCGAGCGCGTACGCTCGGGCCCTGTAGAAGGCGACGTAGTCGGGTATGCCGCCGATTCCGCGGGCGTCGTCGAGGTAGGCGCCGGCGCCGGGGTCGCCATCCTCCACAGCGAGAACGCCCAGGAGGAACGAGGCCCGGGCCTCCCAGACGGTGCCGGGGTCGGCACGCCTTACGCGGGCGAGCAGAGAGCGCGCCTGCCCCTTCCTGCCGAGCTTGAGCGAGCGCACCGCCGCGCCGAACCCGTCGACGGCAGGCCCCTGCAGGAACGTGTCCGCGGGGAGCCCGGCCGATTCGGCGCGTTGATGGGAACATGAGGAGACGGTCAGGACGAGGACGGAGGCCGCTATGAGGCCCGCGAGGCAATGAAGGACAATCTTCCTATCGAAAAGCATTCGGACCTCCTTCGCCGCCTTATTATAGCACAGCGCCGGCACAGTGCAACAACCTGAGTCACATCGCGTGGGGCGGAAAGGCAGAATGACTACACCTGGCTAAAGCCCGGAGTTTCCGTGCTTCCCCTCCCTCGATGGGAGGGGATTGAGGGGAGGGTGAAGGATTCTTTTTCACCCCCTCCTCCGTCCTCCCCCATCAAGGGGGAGGATGAAAAATACCGCCGCTCCGGACGGCCATTCATCCCCGAGCTTTTAAGCTCGGGGTTTTCTGGCCGATTTGATAAACAGGGGCTTCCTTAAAAACATTTTTGAATAAACCGCGCCTTTGATGTATAATTTTTTACCCTTTAAAAAGAGCGGCGGCGCATACCGTATTATCGCGCCGCCCGGAGAGGAGCTTTAGGAGATCTGATGGAATATATCGAGGACCTGCTCTCTGAATCCAAGATAGCCTACTTCTCCATGGAGATAGGCTTCAAGAACGACATACCCACGTACAGCGGCGGGCTCGGCATACTCGCCGGGGACACCATAAAATCGGCGGCCGACCTGAACCTGCCGATGGTCGCCGTCTCGCTGATATACAGGAAAGGCTACTTCCGCCAGGAGATAGACCCGCAAGGCCGCCAGATAGAGCACCCGGTCTCGTGGGAGCCGGAGGAGTTCATGTCGCTGGTGCCCCGCAAGGTCCACCTCACCATCGAGGGGCGCGAGGTCGCCGTACAGGCATGGATATACAACATATCGAGCGTAGCGAAGTGGAACGTGCCGATATTCTTCCTCGACACCGACCTGCCGGAGAACTCGCCGGAGGACAGGCGGATAACCGACTCGCTCTACGGCGGGGACGACCGCTACAGGCTCAAGCAGGAGATGGTGCTCGGCATCGGCGGGGTGCTCATGCTCCGCGCCCTCGGCATACGCGTGAAGAAGTACCACATGAACGAGGGGCACGCGAGCCTGCTTACCCTCGAGCTGATGAAGAGGTTCAAGAGGGACATAGAGTCCGTGTGGGACGAAAAAGAGGTCTGGGACACCGAGAAGGTCAAGGACCTTTGCGTCTTCACCACGCACACGCCCGTGGAGGCGGGCCACGACACCTTCTCGTACGACCTCGTAAGGGAGGTGCTCGGCAAGGAGATACCCGTGGACGTCCTCAAGGAGCTCGCGGGCACGGACAGGCTCAACATGACGCTGCTCGCCATGAACCTCAGCCAGTACATAAACGGTGTCGCGAAGAAGCACGGGGAGGTCTCGAACATCCTCTTCCCGGGCTACGAGATCCAGGCCATAACAAACGGCGTGCACACCTTCACCTGGACGTGCGATAGCTTCGCCCGGCTCTACGACGCGTACCTGCCCGGCTGGGCGAACGAGCCGGAGATATTCGTCAGGATAGACAAGGTGCCGGAGGCCGAGCTGTGGAACGCGCACATGGAGGCGAAGAAGACGCTCATCGACCATGTAAACGCCACAACGGGCGCCGGCATGGACTACGACACGCTCACCATCGGTTTCGCCCGGCGGGCCACAGCGTACAAGAGGGCCAACCTGCTCCTCTCCGACACCGAACGCCTGCGCCGGATCGGCAAGGGCAAGCTGCAGGTAATATACGCAGGCAAGGCCCACCCGAGGGACAACGACGGCAAGAGGAACATCGAGGAGATATTCAAGAAGATAAAGGAGCTCGAGGGGGACATCAAGATAGTCTACATGCCGGACTACGACATGGACCTCGCCGGCAAGCTCGTCTCAGGAGTGGACGTGTGGCTCAACACCCCGATGAGGCCGCGCGAGGCATCGGGCACCAGCGGCATGAAGGCCGCTCACAACGGCGTGCTCAACTTCAGCGTGCTCGACGGCTGGTGGATAGAGGGGCACATAGAGGGATACACCGGCTGGTCCATAGGCCCGAGCCCCACGGAGTCCAGCCTCGTGAAGACATTCGACAAGATAGACGCCGACGACCTCTACGACAAGCTCGAAAGGCTCGTCATACCGGCGTATTACGGCAACAGGAAGATCTGGGTGAAGATGATGGAGAACGCCATAGGCAGGGTCGCCTACTACTTCAACACCCACCGCATGATGCGCCGGTACGTGACCGAGGCGTATATAAGGTAGCCATGGGGCGCCTGTCATTGTGAGGGGGCGCAAGCGACCGGAGGATCCCGGCAACCCAGAGATCCTTCGCGTTGCTCAGAATGACAGACCAACCTCCCCCTTTCCCAAAGGGGGACTGAGGGGGATTTTCAATCGTTATTCCGTGGCTGGCCGTTGGCCATGTATTTTCAAT
>JBHHYT010000118.1:0-5284 GCA_046757705.1 Thermodesulfobacteriota bacterium | reverse complement strand
GGTGGGGACCCTGACACGGGGGCCGCACGAGGCCACCTTCATGCCGAACTTCCCGAGCTCCTCCACTATGGCGCCGAAGTCCTTGTAGTCGACGTAGAGTATCTCGAGGGACTGGCGGAAGCTGAAGTGGACAACGCCCTCTTTGCTGTACCTGTTGGCTATCTCCGCTATCTTTACGAGCTTTTCGGTGGAGAGCCTGCCGCCAGGGCAGCGCAGCCTGACGGTGAACATGTCCTTCTGTCTCTGCTTTATGAAACCGCCTGATTTCAGGTCGTTGAAGTTTACCTTCTCCCCAACGCCCTCGAGGTTCACCTCGACCTTGGTCGTCTTGTCTTCTATGAAATGGTCGGTCATGTCGGTACGGTGCTCCTTTTCCTGTAATCCGTCCGCGGCAAGGGGCCCGAGAGGACGGTCTCTATCATATTAACAAAAAAGCGTTGAAAACTCATAGAAAAAAATGAGCATCAGGGCATGCCGCCGGGCCCCATCAGGCCTTGACGGCGTACTCCTTGCCGTTGGCCTTGACCAGCGCGTCGAACTCGGAGAGCTTCGCGTTTATGATGCGTGTCTCGTTGAGATGGCCCTGCAGGGCCTCCTGCGTCTTGAGGCCGTTGCCGGTTATGGAGACGACGACGGACTCGTCCTTGTTTATCCTGCCCTGCTCGATGAGCTTTTTGGTCACGCCGAGGGTAACGCCCCCGGCGGTCTCGGCGAAGATGCCCTCGGTCTCCGCCAGAAGCTTCATGGCCGCGATAATCTCCTCGTCGGTGACGGACTCGGCCCAGCCGTTGCTCTCGCGTATGGCCTTCTGCGAGTAGAAGCCGTCTGCCGGATTGCCTATGGCAAGCGACTTGGCGATGGTGTCAGGCCTTACGGGACGGATAAGCTCGGTCCCCTCCTTGACGGCGTTGACGATGGGGGCACACCCGGCGGCCTGCGCGCCGTAAACGCTCGTCGAGGATATGTCGTCTACGAAGCCGAGCTTGTGGAACTCGTTGAACGCCTTCCATATCTTGGTTATCAGGGAGCCGCCAGCCATCGGCACTATCACGTGCTTCGGGAGCTTCCATCCGAGCTGTTCGGCTATCTCGTAGCCGAATGTCTTGGAGCCTTCAGCGTAGTACGGCCTGATGTTGATGTTCACGAAGGCCCAGCCGTACTTGCCCGCGACCTCGCTGCAAAGGCGGTTGACCTCGTCGTAGGTGCCCTTTATGCTCACGACACTCGCGCCGTATACGAGGGTGCCGAGTATCTTCGTCTTCTCGAGGTCGTAGGGTATGAAGACGTAGCTCTCCATGCCGCAGGCCGCGGCGTTGGCCGCCACCGAGTTGGCGAGGTTGCCCGTGGAGGCGCACGCCACTATGTCGAATCCCATCTCACGTGCCCTGGACATGGCCACGGAGACGACCCTGTCCTTGAAAGAGAGCGTCGGGAAGTTCACGGCGTCGTTCTTTATGTACAGTTCCCTTACGCCCAGGGCCTCGCCGAGGTTGTGGGCGCGCACCAGCGGCGTGTACCCCACCTGCATGCCCACGCTTGGGTCCGTATCGAGCGGAAGGAGCTCCTTGTACCGCCACATGTTGGCGGGCCTGCTCTCGATCTCTTCCCTTGTAAGGGCCTCCTTGATGCCGTCGTAGTCGTAGCTAACCTCCAGAGGCCCGAAACACAACTCGCATACGTGGAGCGCTTCTTTCGGGTACTCTTTTCCGCACTCCCTGCACTTCAAAGCCGTCATGAAACTCATTACTTCCTCCTGTCAACGATATACGAAAGACCGCAAAGCGCATACCGTCCTGATTGAATTACCGCAGATAATGGATGCCGTCTATATCTAAGAATCCTTGAAAACCACCGGCAAGGAACGAAAGCCAAAAAAAAACCCCCTTCTTTTCCTGAAGCTAAGAAGAGGGGTCTACTACCTTTTCTTATCTTCCAAGGCCTCGTTCCGCCTTGCTGGAATTAGCACCTGACATTACCGCCCGGGGGGGCGGTACCGGTTGCTGTGGCTTCGCAGGGCCAGTCCCTCTGCCACTCTGGATAAGATAATCCATATGAAATTGTACTCTGACTTATAATACAACTTTCATCGACTGTCAAGATTTTTCTGGATGCCGCCGCCGGAAGGGCATTGGGACGGGGCGTACCGGCGTATGTCAGGGCGGAAAGCGCGCCCGGCGGGGGCGGGCGCACCTTATCTGCGTTCGAGCTCCTGCGCCTTCCTCTTGGCCTCCAACGCGAGCCCCGTCTCTCCAAGGCCCGAGAGGGCGCGGCTCAGGTTGTAGTATACGGTGGGGACCCCCGGGTCGATACGTATCGCTGCGACGAAGTCCCTTGCCGCATCATCGAACCTGCCCTCCTTCAGGTACAGGTTCCCGCGGTTGTTGAGTGCCTTGACGGACCCCGGGTCGAGCTCGATGGCCTTGCTGTAGTCCGCGAGCGCCTCTCGCCTGCGCCCAAGCTCCTCATAGCCCAGCGCGCGCGAACCGTACGCGGCTGCGAACGCGGGGTACTTGCGTATCACCGGAGACCATAAGGTGATGGAGTCCTTCCACACCGCCTGCTGCCTCACCGTCAGGAAGGTCATGGCGGCGAACAGGGCGAGCACGAAGGCCGCACCCGCCTTGGGCGCGTATGAGCCGCGCCGCGCAGTGGCCCAAAGTCCCCCGGCGAACCATCCCCCGGCGAACCATCCGATGAAGAGGAACAGGCCTATCGAGGGCAGGTACATGTACCTGTCCGCCGCGAACTGGCCGCCCGCCTTGACCACGCCTACGACCGGCACGAGGGTGACGAGGTAGTAGACCCACGCCGCCGCAAAGCCCCTCTTCCTTGCGGTAACCAACGCAACCGCGCTGAGGACGGCCAGCGTCGCGGCTGAGACGATGAAGACGCCCGAATACCCGGCTACCGCCGGGGTTATCCTGTACAAGGGGATGAGCCCGAACGGGAGGAGCGCCTTGTAGAGGTAGAAGGCGTATGCGTTGACCGCGACCGGGACGCGCGCCGCCAGCGGCAGCACGTCGAGGGACCTCACGCCGGCGTCCTGCGCCTGCGCCATTACCCTGGCTATGGATACCAGCACGCTCAAGACGGCGAAGGGTATCTTCTCGACGACCGCCCTCCACAGGGATACGCCGCCTTCGCCGGGAGCCGTAAATATCCTTTTGAGAGGATAGAAGTCGGCTATCAGGAGCACCACCGGCAGCGAGACCGCCATGGGCTTGCTCATCAACGCGAGCGCGGCGAGGAGGAGCGTAAGGACGTAGTCGGCCGCTCGCCCCGTGCGTGCGTACCTCAGGTACTCGATGACGCACAGGATAAAGAAAAACCCGCACAGCACGTCCTTCCTTTCGGAGACCCACGAGACCGATTCCACGTGCTGGGGGTGGAGACCGAAGAGAAGGGCGGCCGCGTCTCGAAACGGAGCGCGGGTACGCGCTGCCGCGATGGCCCGCCCGGCCGTCCACGCGCCTTCCCGGCCACTGGAGGCGGCGGGAGGGAATATGGCGACTGCGAGAACGAAAACGAGAGACGTGTTGATGGCGTGCAGCAGGTTGTTCGTGAGGTGATACCCCGTCGGGTTCAGCCCCCAGATGGAGTAGTCTATCGCGTAAGAGAGTATCGTAAGGGGGTGCCAGTTCGAGAAGATAAAGGACGTAAAGAAGAGCCTCGGGTCTATCGAACGGATGAAGGCGGACTCGTAGACGTAGCCCGGGTCGTCGAGGTTGACGAAACCGTGGGTCAGGGACGGGACGTAGACGACAAATACGAGAAGAGCGGCGATGGAGGCGTGGAGCAGAACCTTCTTGCACAATCTGTTTTTATCGTCTGCCATAGAGCCTTCCAGGGAGCGGTAAGATCTCTCATTTACTATAAACCCCCGGCAAAGTCAAAGCGTTTATGCACCCGCTATACCGGGCGGCCCGGCTACTTCAGGTGGCAGGAGAGGCACAGGCCGCTTCCGGTGTTGTCCACCGAGAGCATCGGGTCGGGTATCTGCGGGATAAGCGCCCTTCTGGCAGAGAGCGCCTCGTGGCCGGAGGCGGAGTATGCGACGTGGCAGGTGACGCATGAGAGCCTGCCGTCCACGAGCCTTATGCCGGGGTCGAGCCTGTCCGGAGGGGCGAGCGTGGGGTCCTGCGAGGAGGCGAGCCTGTAATCCGTCCCTATCCGGTGGTTGCAACCGGCCTCGTGGCAGATCTGGAACGGCTCATCGGGAGAGACCGCCGCCTCGTGGCATCCAAGGCACTCGGCGGACTCCCTGTCTATCACCGGCGCGGCAACGGAGGCCGAGACGGAAAAAAAGAGAACGGCTGCGGCGAGCACGGCGAGAAAGCCCGGGCGGCCCTGGGAAAAGGCGGTCGAGAAAGGTATCATCATAGCCGGTCACCTCCGTTTTTTAAAGTGCCTTGCGCCTAAAACCTGAACTCGATGGCGAGGGTAACGTCATCCGAGCTCCAATTGACCTCGTTGAGCTGCGTATCCGATGCGGTGCCGTCCGAGAAGAACGTCCTGTCCGTCCCCTCGAAGGTATGCCAGTCCTGGTGGCTTACGGCGGCTACCAGCGAGAGGTCCCTTGAAAGCCCGTAGTCGGCCCCGAGAGAGAGGACGACGCCGAGGCCGTTGGCCGTATGCTCGAAGCTCTTCGGGTGCATGAAGTCGGTCCTGAGGTTCCAGTTGGCCGTTGCCCTGTAATAGGCCGCGTGGAGCTCGAAGGCGCCGAAGAGCTTTAACCTGTCGGCCTTGTAGTCGAGGTCGAAACCCGCCCACGGCCCCATCCACAACGCGTTGTAAGAGCTGTCAAGCCCCGGGAAGGAGCCCGTTGCCGGGATGGTCTGGAAGCCGTCCGTTATCGTCAGGTTCTGCTTGTGGAACGAGTAGCCGAGAAGCGGGATGACCCTGAGCCTGCCTCTGGCCGCCCTCAATACCCACCTGGTGTAGCCCACGCCGAGGGATACGTCCCACACGGAGCCGTCGGAGGCGTTGTTGTCCGACCGCGAGTACTCGAGCGTGCGGTTGTCGCCGTTGTAGTCGGAGTCCTGGTTGGAGCCGCTGAATATGAAGCCGTAGTCTACCGAGCCCCGCAGGTAGACCCTGTTTATCGTCCTGCGTGCCTCGAGGGTAAGCTCCACTATGTCGAGGCCGCTCCAGGTAAGCTCGGAGAGGATGTTAGGGTTGGCGCCGTCGAGGTTCCCGGCGATATTCCAGTCGAGCCTGTCTACCCTGAAGCCGCTGCCCATCCGCAGCTCGATGCCGCCCGCTTTCGCGTTGGCGGCCATCGCGC
>JBHHYT010000117.1:0-5673 GCA_046757705.1 Thermodesulfobacteriota bacterium | reverse complement strand
AAGGTCGCCTCCTGCGGCCCGAGGGTCAGGGTCCCCACCGCCTGCGGAGGGTGCGAGTACAACCCCAACGGCCTCACGGACACCCAGGCCATGGCGCGGATGGTCGACGAGAAGTTCTTCGGCACGCCCACGCCCCATAAGTTCAAGACCTGCTTTTCCGGCTGCCCCATAGACTGCGCACGCACCAAGGAGATGGACTTCGGCTTTCAGGGCGTCGTCCAGCCCATGTGGGACGAGCCCCTGTGCACCGGGTGCACGATATGCTCCGAGGCCTGCAAGGAGGACGCCATCGCCTCCGACCCGGAGACCGGCAAGCCGATATTCACGCCGGACAAGTGCATATACTGCGGCGACTGCATAAGGGCGTGCCCCACCGAGGCGTGGCAGGCCAAGCGTTACGGCCATACAGTGAGGATAGGCGGAAAGCACGGACGCCACCCCATGGAATCGTTAGAGGTCTGCAACTTCCTGCCCGATGACAAGGTCGCCGAGGCCATAGAGAAGACCATCGAGTGGTACAACGCCAACGCAAAGCGCGGCGAGAGGATAGGCAACGCCATAAAGAGGGTCGGCCTCGAGAAGTACCTCGAGTTCATGGAGCCCGTCTTTCAGGCCGGCGTGCACCCCGGCGAGTCGCCATTCGGCGCCACGCAGGGAAGATAGCGGAGTCTCTACGGGGGCGGTGAGGCCCACGGGGGCTCCGGCCGATAGAAGGATTGAAAAAAACGAAAAAAGGACGGTAAGCGTATGACCGAGATAAAGGCGGACGCCTCAATAGACTTGAGAGGGGTGATGTGCCCCATAAACTTCGTAAAGACCAAGCTCAAGCTCGAGAGCCTCGACGCCGGAGAGGTGCTCGAGGTGATACTCGACAGCGGCGAGCCCATACAGAACGTGCCCAAGTCCATCAAGGAAGAGGGGCATAAGATACTCGAGGTCAAGAAAGAGGCCGAAGGCTTCTTCCGCCTGAAGGTCAAGAAGAGCTGAGGGGCCCGGGGCAGGGGGGCCGTTGGGCAGGGGGGCAGGGTAATCGGGGGTAATCGTGAGGAGTTTGGGGGAGTTTGGATAGCTGGTAATCGGGGAGAGTGGGGTGTTTGGGGGAGCCGGGCGGAGTGGTTATAGCTGCCCTGGGGGAGCGGGGCAACCGGGGAGGGCCGGGCCACGCGGCGTAGCCCCTGTGAGCCGTTGCGTTGCTCTGCGTTTTAACACTTGAAAGAACAATCTGTTTTCTACTATACTGTCTGAAAAAAATACTACATAGGTGTTTAGGAGGTCTTAAGATGGCGATAAAGGTGAGGATACCGACCCCGTTGAGGAAGCTTACGAACGGGGCGGACGAGGTCACGGCCGAGGGCTCGAACGTCGCAGAGATAATCGAGGACCTTGAGAAGAACTACCCTGGCCTCAAGGAGCGTATATGCGAGCCGGACGGCAACCTGCGCAGGTTCGTGAACATCTACCTCAACGACGAGGATATAAGGTTCAAGAACAACCTCGAGACCGAGCTCTCCGAGAACGACGAGCTTTCGATCATTCCAGCCATAGCCGGAGGGATATCTTGAAAAAAAGGGTCTACCTTACCTATCCGAGGGAACAGATAAAGGAGCCGCTTCTCTACCAGGCAGGCAAGCGCTTTGATGTCGTTACCAACATAAGGCAGGCGACCGTCTCCGATACCATCGGCCTTGTAGCCCTCGAGCTCGAAGGCGAGCCGGAGGAGATAGAGAAAGCGATACAGTTCTTCGTGGAAAAGGGGGTCAAGGTAGAGCCAATAGAGCTCGACGTTATAGAATAGCAAGGATCATTGAGATGGAAAAAAACCCGCGCTTCCGTGTGACGGGTTTTTTTTAGGTTTTTTCAGCGGGCCTGTTCCCCGCCCCCGGGGCGCGACCCAGACCAACATGGTTTTGATGCCCCCGCCGCTTGCGGCGGGTTAGTTCATTGCGCGGATAAGAACGAGAAAACCTGCTGAAGACCGGTCTGTCCAGAGGCTTAAATTAATCTTGACAATCCTACTAAGGTATTATAAACTTGAGAAACCTGCTAAGGTATTCGCGCCGTTATGCGCGCCAGGTCCCCGGATTGCATCTGTTTTAAGCACAGGAAGCGCCGGAGTCAATCCCGGGGAAGGTCCTTATTGTTCCGAAGATCAATGTGTTGCGGGCCACCGTGCCCTGTGACGTCTCAGTAGACCCCACGGATGGGGAGGTTATCAGATGAGAGGACACAAGATGCTCGAAGCCGTGCCGCAGAGTTCGGCCCCCCCGGCCAGCCGCTCCGCGCTCGACCTCGTGGGCAACACCCCGCTTGTCAGGATAAACAAGATTACGGCGGGGCTCCCCGAGGGTGTCGAGATATACGCGAAGCTCGAGGGCTACAACCCCGGCGGCTCCGTGAAGGACAGGGCCGCGCTCAGCATGATAGAGGACGCCGAGCAGAGTGGAAGGCTCACGCCCGACAAGATAATACTCGACTCCACATCGGGGAACACCGGCATAGCGTACGCGTGGATAGGGGCGGTCAAGGGCTACAAGGTAGACCTCGTGGTGCCACAGAACGTCAGCGACGAGCGTAAGAAGATACTCCACGCCTTCGGCGCCAAGGTCATCTACTCGAGCCCGCTCGAGGGCTCGGACGGCGCGATAAGGCTTGCGTGGAAGCTCTACGTCGACGACCCGGACAGGTACTGCAAGCTCGACCAGTACAACAACCCCTCGAACCCGCTGGCCCACTACAGGCACACCGGGCCGGAGATAATCGAGCAGACCGGCGGCAAGATCACGCACTTCGTGGCCAGCATAGGCACCGGGGGTACCATAATGGGCACCGGAAGGCGCATGAAGGAGTTCAGCAAGGATATCCGCGTGGTCGCGGTGGAGCCCGAGACGGCGTTCCACGGCCTCGAGGGGCTCAAGCACATGGCCTCCTCGATCGTGCCGGGCATCTACCACGAGGAAGACCTCGACGAGAAGATAGCCGCGCCTACGGAGGAGTCGTACGATATGGCCAAGAGGCTCGCCAGGGAAGAGGGCCTGCTCGTGGGTCAATCCTCCGGGGCCGCCATGTGGGGGGCGCTGGAGCTGGCCAAGAGGCTCGACAAAGGCCTCATAGTAGTCATATTCCCGGACGGGGGCGACAAGTACCTCTCGACCCGCCTCTGGGAGATAAACGTATAAGGGGAGCACCTCAAGATGTTTTTAGGCATCGGTAAGAAAAAGAAGAACAGTCTCGCCATATCAAGGGACATATACGACCAGATAGTGGAGCACGCTAAGGAGGCCTACCCGAACGAGTGCTGCGGCATCCTGATAGGCTCCTACATGAAGGGCAAGAAGGTCCTGTATGTGCACAGGGCGGAGAATACGAACACGGAGCGAGCGAAGGACAGGTATATAATCTCCCCCACCGAGATATACCTCATAGACAGGGAGGCCCGCAGCCAGAGCCTCGACATCGTCGGCTTCTACCACTCGCACCCGGACCACCCGAGCGAGCCGTCCCAGACCGACCGTGAGTGGGGCCAGCCCAAATACTCCTACATCATCGTCTCGGTCAAGAACGGCACCGAGGTCGCGGCAAGGTGCTGGACCTTCGAGGACGAGGACGCCCCCTTCAAGGAAGAGAAGCTCAACATCCTCGGGTAACGCCGCTCCACGCCCCGCACGCCGGCGCCTACGGCCAGCAACACCACCGCCCCTTCCAAGGGGCGTGTTTTTGGGTGGGGGTTCGAGGGGGCCGAGGGGGCGAGGGGGAGGGCAAAGGGGCTATGAGGTCTAACGGGCCGAGGGGTGCAAAGGGCCGGGGTTGCATGGGAGGGGTTGGCGGTATCGCAGATTATTTTTATCCTTTTGTATTATATGGTTATGCTATAAGATTAAGGTGCAGTATAAGGTTTTTAACGGCACGGTTTTCGGAGGTTTTAAGGCGATGGATTTCACGGAAGAGCAGATTGAGCGGTACTCGAGGCACATAATATTACCCGAGGTCGGTGGAATGGGGCAGGCCAAGCTCCTCAAGAGCAGGGTCTTCGTCCTCGGCGCCGGCGGGCTCGGAAGCCCGTCGCTTCTCTATCTCGCCGCCGCGGGAGTCGGCACCATAGGCATAGCCGACGGCGATTGCGTCGACCTGAGCAACCTGCAAAGGCAGATAATCCACTCCACCGAGACGGTCGGCAAGCACAAGGTCGACTCGGCAAAGGAGCAGATAAACAGGCTCAACCCGGATGTGGACGTGGTGGCCCACCGGGGCCGCCTCACGGTCGAGAACATACGCGAGATAATAAGGGACTACGACGTGCTGCTCGACGGCAGCGACAACTTCCCGACCCGTTTTCTCATGAACGACGCGGCCTTCTTCGAGGGCAAGCCGCTCGTCTCCGGCTCCATGTTCAGGTTCGACGGGCAGGTCTCGGTCTTCAAGCCCGGCCAGGGTTTTCCGTGTTACAGGTGTCTCTACCCTGAGCCCCCGCCCAAGGGGCTGGTGCCGAGCTGCCAGGAGGCGGGCGTGCTCGGCGCGCTCGCCGGCGTCATAGGCGTGCTCCAGGCCGTGGAGACGATAAAGGAGATACTCGGCATCGGGGACGTGCTTGCGGGCCAGCTCCTGATATTCGACGCCCTGAAGATGACCTTCAGGAAGGTCAGGGTCAGGAAGGACCCCCAGTGCGCGCTTTGCGGCCAGAACGCCACCATAACCGAGCTTGCGGCCTACGAGGAGCAGGTCTGCGAGTTCAAGGCCCCCTCGACCTGCGAGAGCTGAGCGTTCTACTGCGCGTCTCCCGGGGGCGGTGAAAAACAGATGAAAAAGAACTACCTGGACAACCCCGGCTCTTTGAAGATAGACCTCATGCTCCAGGGCGCCCGTATCGAGGACCCCGTTGTAAAGGCGTGGGCCTGCGGCTCATCGGGCGTTGACATAATGCTCCCCATGAACACCCTCGTGAACATCCCGTGCGACCCGGAGTTCACGAAGAGGTCGCCGTATACCATAAAGAGGAGGACGGACCGGGACGGCTACCTCATAACCGACGGCAAGGGTGAGGTCGGCGTAAGCTTCGTCGAGAAGCCGCAGTACTACTCGCGCAAGACCTCTACCGGCGTGCCGTTCTCAAGGATAGCCGCCTCGCACGGCAGCTACACGGTCATAACCCCTTCGCCGCGGTGCGACTTCTTCAACCGCAGCGTGGAGTGCAAGTACTGCGCCGGGAACTTCGACATCGCCGGCGGCGAGAACGTCATCTACACCGTCGAAGAGGTATTAGAGACCGTCGAGGCGGTGCTCAAGGAGAAGGGCTCGGTCGTAATATACCTCTCCATCGGTTTCAGCGACACACCAGACGGCGGCATAGAGACGCTGCGCCCGTACCTCCAGGCGATAAAGAAGCATTTCAACTGTCTCGTGGCCGTGGAGGCGCTTCCGCCGTCCGAGAACAGATGGATAGACGTTACATACGCGCTCGGGGCGGACTCGGTCCTCTACAACCTCGAGATATTCGACACCGAACTCTTTGAGCTCATATGCCCCGGCAGGGCGCGCCTTATCGGGCGCAAGAGGTACCTGGAGGCGCTCAAATACGCCGCCGGGATATTCCCAAACGGCACGGTCGCCTCTCACCTGATAGTCGGCCTCGAGCCTCCGGGCTCCACGTGCATGGGTGTGGATTGCCTCACGGACATG
>JBHHYT010000116.1:0-5785 GCA_046757705.1 Thermodesulfobacteriota bacterium | reverse complement strand
GCCGCGATGTAGCTCTTCTCAAGGGTCCACGCACCCCCGCACACGGGGCCGCGGCCCCGTGTGCCCCAGGTCGAAAGGCAGGAGGGGATTCGCCCCGGCGGCGTGCAAAAGAGGTTCGGCCGCTTATATGGAAAGTACCTGCTTTACTTCCGGTACCTTGTCCTTTATCGCCCTTTCAACGCCCATGGCAAGGGTTATCTGCGCGCTCGGACAGCCCGAACACGCGCCCTGCAGCTGTACCCTTACGATGCCCTCGGCCTCGTCGATATCGACAAGCTCGACGTCACCGCCGTCCGCCTGGAGGGCGGGCCTTATCCCGTTCAGGGCCTCTTCGACTCTTTCCCTTAACATAATCTGTGCCTCCATAATATATTTGAAATCAATATATTATATAATGAGTATAGGATCCTTTCAAGTCATAATAAATGATTTCCGTCATCTTCGAGCCCCGTGTTCCGGGTTATTGAACGGCCGTAACACCGCAAAAGGAGGGGGTGCATCGCCTGCAGGGACCTCAGGGTCAAATGTTGTGCTTTGGTCTTTTGCTTACTTCTGTTATAATAGAAAAGGTGGTAATGGAACTTTTGTAACCCTCTCTATGTCGTGCCCGCCGTTTGTGTTGTGATGAAAATTTCGTAAAAATACTTGACAAGGCAGGGTTGTTAATTGTAATCTTTGTAACTCAAATCTCTTTCACACAAAAAGGAGGAACGGACATGCGGAAATTATTAGGGATAGGAGTGTTTGCTCTTGGTGTTGCCGTGGCCGGTTCGGCTATGGCGGCTGATGGTGCGGCCATATTCAAGTCAAAGTGTTCACCCTGCCACGGTGCGACCGGCCAGGGCACGGCGATGGCCCCCGCGTTCAACGGCAACGAGTACATAAAGTCGAGCTCTGTTGACGAGATCGCCCACACCATCAAGACGGGCCGTCAGGGCGCCCAGAAGCACTACAAGCAGTTCGCCATCGGCATGCCTGCCCAGAAGACCATGGCTGATGCCGACGTAAAGGCAGTCGTTGCGCATCTGAAAAAGCTCGCCGGCAAGTAAGAGACTTCAAAAAAAGTTTTTATTCAAAGGGAAAGGCCCGGACATGAGAAGTGTCCGGGCCTTTTTCATGCCCTTCCCCCTCCTTTCCACAGGCCGCGCCCTCGGCGGCTTTTCTCCGGGCCGACACCCTCACAATCGGCCTCTCCTTCCGGGGGGGCGCAAAGTCTTTTAAAAACGACGGGTTTCAAGTTTTGCCCCTCAGGCGGTAAAGACGATGTTGACATTGACCTTAAAATCGTTGATAATAAACGACGATTTTCTCTTCGCATCAATGCCCTTTTATGTGCCCGGCCCATCCGCCTCTGTCCAGGACGGGCGCGAATAATCCGTTGTGTCCTTAACTCTCAAGAAAAGGGCCGACCACGGCCACAAGCGTTGTTTTATATTAGCCAGTTCATCTTGTTGTGTTTGAACCGTTGTAGTAGCAAACGTAAATTTCCGGAGGTGCGCATTGTCAGAACACAAGACTGTTTACATTGGAATCGACATAGGATCGGTAAGCGCGAATACCGTGGTGCTCGATGAGAACAGGAACCTTCTTGAGGAACATTATACGAGGACCAAGGGCGAGCCCCTTGAGACCTCCGTCGCCATCCTCTCCGATATGATAGAGAAGTACGGCATGGGCAACATAAAGCTCGTCTCCGCCACGGGCTCCGGCGGAAAGCTCATTGCGCCGATGATAGGCGCGGGCTTTACCAACGAGGTCATAGCCCAGGCGAAGGCCACCGAGTTCTACCACCCGGAGGCAAGGACCGTCATAGAGATGGGCGGGCAGGACGCGAAGCTCATATTCCTCGCCCCGGAAGGGGACGATGGCAAGCTGCGCATCGCGGACTTCCAGATGAACTCGGTCTGCGCCGCTGGCACGGGGTCGTTCCTCGACCAGCAGGCGTACCGCATGGGCCTTACCATAGAGGAGTTCGGGCACCTCGCGCTCAAGAGCAAGAACCCCCCGCGTGTCGCGGGCAGGTGCAGCGTCTTTGCCAAGAGCGACATGATACACCTCCAGCAGATAGCCACCCCTGACTACGACATCGTGGCGGGGCTCTGCTACGCCGTTGCGAGGAACTTCAAGGCGACCATAGGCAAGGGCAAGGACTTCGTCGCCCCCGTGGTCTTCCAGGGCGGCGTGGCCGCCAACCAGGGCGTGAGGAAGGCGTTCAAGGACGTCCTCGAGCTCGACGACGCCGACTACATCATCCCGGCGCACTTCTCCTCCATGGGCGCTCTCGGCGCTGTGTACACCTGCCTCGAGATGGGCAAGGGCATCGGCGCCTTCAAGGGTGTCGATGAATTGAGGGCGTACATAAAGTCGGGCAGGACGCGGACAAAGGGGCTCGAGAAGCTCAAGCGCCCGACCGGCCACCCCTCGCAGAACATAACCTCCACCGGCTACCAGCTCAGCCGCGAGAAGAAGAGAGACGCCTACCTCGGCATCGACGTCGGCTCTACGAGTACCAACGTCATACTGATAGACCGGGAGATGAAGCTCATCTCCAAGAGCTACCTCCCCACCGCGGGCCGTCCGCTCGAGGCCATAAGGAAGGGCCTGAGCGATGTCGCCGATGAGTGCGATTACGGCGTGAACATCGTGGGCGTGGGCACCACCGGCTCCGGCAGGTACCTCTCCGGCGACTTCATCGGCGCGGACATCATAAGGAACGAGATAACCGCCCAGGCCATAGCCGCTGCGGCCATAGACCCCGAGGTCGACACCATCTTCGAGATAGGCGGGCAGGACTCCAAGTACATAGCCCTCAAGGACGGCGTCGTAGTGGACTTCGAGATGAACAAGGTCTGCGCCGCGGGCACGGGCTCTTTCCTCGAGGAGCAGGCCGAGAGGCTCGGCATCAGCATCAAGGGCGAGTTCAGCGACCTCGCCCTCGACTGCTCGGCCCCCCCGGCCATGGGCGAGAGGTGCACGGTCTTCATCGAGTCCGACATGGTCCACTTCCAGCAGAGGGGTGTTGAGAAGGACGGCCTCGTGGCAGGGCTCTCGTACTCCATCGTCCAGAACTACCTGAACAGGGTCGTGGGCGACAGGAGGATAGGCGACAGGATATTCTTCCAGGGCGGGACCGCCGCCAACCTCGGCGTCGTCGCGGCCTTCGAGAAGGTCACCGGCAAGAAGATCTCCGTACCGGAGAACCACGACGTTACCGGTGCCATAGGCGCCGCCATACTCGCCATGAGGGAGATGGAGGCGGGGGCGAAGACGAAGTTCAAGGGCTTCGACCTGAGCAAGAGGAAGTACGAGATACAGTCCTTCGAGTGCAGGGACTGCTCGAACATCTGCGACGTCAGGAAGGTCGTGATGGAGGGCGAAACCCCCCTGTACTACGGCGGAAGGTGCGAGAAGTACGACGTCAAGAGGGAGAGCAAGCAGAACGCGCATCTGCCCAACCTCTTCAAGGAGAGGGAGAAGATGCTCTTTTCCTCCTACACCGGCAAGGTCGCGGGCAAGGACGCCCCCGTCATCGGCATCCCCCGGATGCTCTTCATGTACGAGATGTACCCTTTCTGGAAGGGCTTCTTCGACACCCTCGGTTTCAGGGTGCAGCTCTCCTCGCCCACCAACAGGGATATCATAAAGCACGGCATAGAGAAGATAGTCACCGAGACGTGCTTCCCGGTGAAGGTCGCCCACGGCCACATAAACGAGCTGATAGAAAAGGGCGTCAAGAGGATATTCCTGCCGAGCATAATAAACCTGAAGCCCGCCAAGCCCGGACACCAGCACACGGCGCTGTGCCCGTACGTGCAGACCATACCGTACCTCTCCAGGTCCGCCTTCGACTTCAAGGGCATCGAGGTGCTCTCTCCGGTCATATACTTCAACCGCAGGGAGAAGACGGTAAACAAGCACTTCTACGAGTTCGGCGCCACGCTCGGCAAGTCGAAGGCCGAGGTAGACAAGGCCCTCAAGGTGGCGAACGAGGCGTGGGACGAGTTCGGGCGCAGGCTCCTTGCGCGCGGCAAGGAGGCCGTAGACGCCCTTAAGCCGGATGACACGGCCCTCGTGATAGTAGGCCGCGCGTACAACACCACCGATTCGGGCATAAACCTGGAGCTGCCGCAGAAGCTCAGGGAGATGGGCACCGTCGCCATCCCCTACGACATGCTCCCCGTGGACAGCGTCGTGGACGACGCCCTTGCCAAGGACATGTACTGGAAGAGCGGCCAGAGGATACTGGCGGCGGCGCGCCTGGTCAGGGACGACGAGAGGCTGTTCTCCATCTACATTACCAACTTCGGCTGCGGCCCCGACTCGCTCATCTCTCATTTCTACAGGGACATCTCGGCGGAAAAGCCGTACCTCCAGCTCGAGATAGACGAGCACTCGGCGGACGCCGGGGCGATAACCCGCTGCGAGGCGTTCCTCGACTCCATCAAGAACACGCGCGGCAAGCTCAAGGTGACGAAGAAGAGCAAGGAGCTGCTCGTAAGGACGAACATCAAGAAGAAGATATACCTGCCGTACATGGCCGACGGCGCGCACGGCATAGCCGCCGCGTTCAACGCCTGCGGCATAGAGGCCGAGGTCATGCCCGAGCCGGACGATGAATCCCTCAAGTGGGGCCGCCGTTACACCTCCGGCAGGGAGTGCTACCCCTGCATACTCACCACCGGGGACATGATAAAGATTACCAAGAGGAAGGACTTTACGCCCGAGTCGAGCGCGTTCTTCATGCCCTCGGGCAGCGGCCCGTGCAGGTTCGGCCAGTACAACCGCTACCAGAGGCTGGTGCTCGACGAGCTTGGCTTCAAGGACGTGCCCGTCTACGCGCCGGACCAGGACGGGGACTTCTACAAGGAGCTCGGCATGGTCGGCGGGAACTTCCCGAGGCTCGCGTGGTGGGGCATCGTCTCCATGGACCTGCTCGACAAGCGCCTGCGGGAGACGCGCCCCTACGAGAAGAACCCCGGCGAGACCGAGAAGGTCTACTGGGACTCGATATACAGGGTCTGCGACGCGGTGAAGGCGAAGAGGTTCCCGGACGCGGAGCTGAAGGCCGCCAAGGACGCGTTCCGCAAGATCCCGGTCTCCACCCCGGGCGGGCGTCCTGTCATAGGCGTCGTCGGGGAGATATACGTCAGGAGCAACCGCTTCAGCAACGAGGGGCTCGTAAAGAAGCTCGAGGCGCTCGGCGCGGAGGTGAGGATGCCGACCATCTCAGAGTGGATCTACTACACCAACTTCTGCTCGAAGCGCAAGAGCAGGGACGGCAGGGAGTGGGGGGACTTCTTCCGCACACTGACCAACAACTTCTTCCAGCACAAGGACGAGAAGAAGCTCGAGAACATATTCAACGGGGACCTGAGGTGCGGCCACGAGCCCAAGCTCGACTACATCCTCGACAAGGCCAAGGACTACATCCACGACTCCTTCGAGGGCGAGGCCGTGCTTAGCGTGGGCAAGGCGCTCGACTACATATCCCACGGCGCGCACGGCATAGTCAACGCCATGCCCTTTACCTGCATGCCGGGCACGGTGGTAAACGCCGTCCTCAAGAGGCTCCGGGAGAACAACGACAACATCCCGTACCTGAACATGGTCTACGAAGGCGCCGAGGACTCGAACTCCATGACGCGCATGGAGGCCTTCGTACATCAGGCGCGCGAGTTCATGGACAGGCGCTGAGGTCTACGCTTTTGGGGGGAGCCACCCCGGTGAGGGGGCGTGAGGGGGCGTGAGGGGGGCGTCCCGGTGATGGAGTGTGAGGGGGGCGTCC
>JBHHYT010000115.1:0-5890 GCA_046757705.1 Thermodesulfobacteriota bacterium | reverse complement strand
CTGGTATGGGGTACCAGTGGTCGGAGGTTCGAATCCTCTCGCCCCGACCAATCATCTGGCGCCGTAACTCCCTGAAAGGTGGAGTTACGGCTTTTTTTTCAAAGACAGGATTCGCGTTTTTCCATTGAGTTTCCACCTTTTTTCACGTGCCGTCCCCTTGACGGGACAAATAAAGTAAATTTTTACTTGACAGCAGCGCGCTTATCTAATATTTTTTAAACAAGAGTTGATTCTTCTCCCCTCGGATGTCTCATCCAGGCCACACCACAGTCCTTTTCACCTCGAATACAACCAGATAACAGGCTTTTTTAGCGCATATTCGCGTTAAGGCCCATTGGTCCGGGGTAAATCAAACCTTTATCCCCTCTATCGCGGGGCGGCAAAGGGCTTTTGATGAATACCGTGGGGCTGATAAACAAATTGTTCTTCGGAACGAAGGCCATGGGAGCGAAGGCCGGCGGCGAAAAGGCCGCCCCCTTCACGCCTGCGGAGCGGGAGGCCCTCTCCAGGGCGCTCGGCTCCGTCCTTGAGAGGCAGCGGGCGAACGCCGCCCGCATGCCCGGCCTCGACGGTATGAAGGAGAGGCTGCGCCGCGTGCGCGACTTCTCCGTCGGCAACACAGAGCTCCTCGATGAGGCGGTAGAGAACCTGCGCGGGAACAACGTCAGGGTCCTCGTCGCCGATGGGCTCGACGCCGCCTTCGAGATGCTCGTCACGGAGATAGGCCCGGAGAAGACCGTCGTCAAGTCCAAGTCCAACGTCACCAAGGAGATGCGCCTGACCGCGAGGTGCGCCGAACGGGGCGTAAACGTCGTGGAGACCGACATCGGCGACAGGATACTCCAGCTCGCCAGGGGCAGGCCCTCCCACCCCACCGGCCCGGTAAGCCACATGAGCAGGGCGGAGATAGCAGGGGTGCTCTCCAGGGAGCTCGGCCGCGACGTTCCGCCGGACGCCGAGAGGCTCATCGCCGTCTTGAGGGAAGAGATAGTATCGGCGATAAGGGATTGCCGCGTCGGCATAACCGGCGCCAACGCCGTCGCCGCGCGCGAGGGCTCCGTGCTTATCATCCACAACGAGGGCAACGTAACCGAGCTTGCGAGGCTGCCCGGCAAGCACATAATCGTCACCGACTCAACGAAGATATACCCCACGCTCGAGGACGCGCTCAACATGGTGAAGCTGCAGACCTACTCGGCCACCGGCGCGGTCACCACCTCCTACATGAACGTCATCTCCGGCGTGAGCAAGACCGCCGACATCGAGAAAAAGCTCTTCTACGGCATACATGGCCCTTCCGAGGTCGTCCTCATCATCGTAAAAAGACGGGAGCTTCCCGTGGAGCTGAGGGAGAGCGCCTTCTGCATCGGGTGCGGCGGGTGCCTTCCCGAGTGCCCCGTCTACTCCGAGCTCGGAAGCTCGTTCGGCGCTTACTACAGGCAGGGCGGCATAGGTGTCGTGCAGTCCGCCCTCGAAGAAGGGCTCGCCACGGGCTTCTCCAACGGCCTCTACTCCTGCATGAAGTGCGGCGCCTGCACGGTCAACTGCCCGGTCTCCATAGACACCCCGAAGCTCATCGCCCGCCTGCGCGAGGATGCGGTCGAGGAGCCGGTGCTTAAAAAGAGGGTGCGCCCGTTCAGGATGCTCGCCGCCTCCGTGGTGCTCGCGGCGAACGCGAAGGGTGCCGTCAGGAGGTTCTCCCGGTCAGGCTCCGGTCTCGCCTACTTCCCCGGATGCATCCCGACCGTCAACCTGCCCGGCATGAGGGCGGACATAAAGAAGCTGATGGAGGCGGCCACCGGCGCGCAGGTGCGCGTCCTCGAGGGCTGTTGCGGCGGCGCGTGGGATACCTTCGGGTTTAAAAAAGAGTGCGGTGAGACATTCGAGCGCTTTGTCGGCGCCTTCGCCCTCAACCCTCCGGAGAGGATAGTCGTCTCCTGCCCGCACTGCTACGAGGTGCTCTGGATAAGGAACAGGGAGAGGCTGGAGGCCGCCGGGGTAAGAGAGGTCTTGAGGCTCACCGAGATTATAAAGGAGACGGTCCTGCCGGCGGAGGTCGAGGGAGGTGAAAGAAGGAAGGTCGCCTTTCACGACGCCTGCCTCTTCGGCCGCCGCATGGGTATATATGACGAGCCGCGGGAGGTGCTCTCCATGTGCGCCGGCACCGAGCTCGTGGAGATGGAAAGGAGCAGGAGCAATACGCTCTGCTGCGGATTCCCGCTGATGGTGCAGGCCCCCGAGGCGGCCGCCTCCATGGCGCAGAAGGTGGCCGACGCCGCCATAACGGCTGGCGCCGACGTGCTGGTGACGAGCGGATGCCCGGGGTGCCACTACGCCCTGAAGCGCGCAGAGGGCATCGATGTCGAGGACATAAGCGGATTCATCTACTCTAAATACAAGACGGGGTGCAAAACATGAAGACAAGGATGAGGATACCCTTCGGGACGGTGACCATAACGAAGAGGTCGAAGGAGCTTATCAACGCGGCGCTCGAGTCGAGCAGGGTCTCGAGCGGCAGGTACGTGCGCGATTTCGAGAAACGGTTCGCCGCGCTCATGGGCGCGAAAGAGGCGGTTGCCATGTCCACCGGCACGGACGCGGACGCGCTGGCCCTGGCCGTGCTCCACGACTTCGGAGCGGAGAGGGGCGACGAGGTCATAGTGCCGGCGCTCTCTTTCGTGGCCACGGGCAACTCCGTCCTGCAGGCGGGCCTGACCCCCGTCTTCGCCGACGTGGACATGGCGACCCTGAACATAGACCCCGCAAGGATAGAGGAGAGGATAACCGAGAGGACGCGAGCGATAATGCCGGTCCACCTGATGGGCAAGCCCGCCGACATGGACCCGATACTCGAGATCGCCGCGCGCCGCGGCCTCTACGTCATAGAGGACGCGGCCGAGGCGCACGGCGCGACGTACAGGGGCAGGAAGGTAGGCTCCATCGGCGACATGGCGGCGTACAGCCTCTACGTGGCGCACATCATCACCACCATAGAGGGCGGCATAGTCACGACGGACAGGGGGGACTTCGCGGAGGTTCTGCGCTCCCTTCGCTCGCACGGCAGGGCATGCAAGTGCGAAAGCTGCGTTCTGAACATAAGCTCGGGCTACTGCCACAAGAGGTTCCCCGGGGACGACGGCGTCGACATCCGCTTCAAGTTCGAGAGGGTCGGCTTCTCATCGAAGATGAACGAGCTCGAGGCCGCCGTCGGGCTCGGCAACCTCGACATCTTCGACTCAATACTCGGAAAGAAGCGCAGGAATCTGCTCTCCATGATGGAGAAGTTCCAGCGCTTCAGCCCGTATCTCTACTCGATATCCGAAGAGCCTCACGAGAAGATAGGCCCGCACGGCTTCCCGATAATACTGAAGCGGGACGCCCCGTTCACGAGGAGCGCGCTCGTCAACCACATGGAGAAGGCGGGCATAGACACACGCAACCTCTTCCTCTCCATGCCCACGCAGTGCCCCGGTTTCTCGTTCCTCGGCTACACGCTCGGCGAGTTCCCGGTCTCTGAGTACATGGGAGAGCGAGGCATACATATAGGCGTGCATCAGGATATAGGAGATGCGGAGATAGACTACGTGATGGATACCATATCGGAGTTCCTTGAGGCGAATACATGACGCTGTTTTCTTCATCGCTTCGAGTGATTTCCTCTTTTTTTTTACTCTCCATCGTGGTATAAAAAGGTATAGGAAATATCATCTCACCCCGGCGTCTTAACAGCACCCGGCGTTTTGGACAGTACTTGGCGTTTTGGACAGTACTTGGCGTTTTTAACAGCACCTGGTGTTTTGGACAGCACTTGGCGTTTTGGACAGCACCTGGTGTTTTGGACAGCAGGGCGGCTCATACTTCTTCGACATACATCTCATCTTCCGGCATTCAACCCGAATAAGAACACCATCGAACCACCGAGACTCATTGCACCGTTCTGTCTTGTCCCGGGCGGACATAACCCTGTTTCGTCCGGACGCGTCGCGCTTGTATTTGCGTTGAACAACTTCGAGCAAGCAATCCTCCCGGACCTTCATCCATCGACGTACATCCGTTGAAGATCATCTTTGCCTGAACTTACATTCTCCACTCACCTGGATGCGCGCCTGCGAACCATAGTGACGTTCTGCACTGTTGCGTCTTGTCCCTGGCGGGCAGCTCCCCTTGTCCGCCCGGGCGCGTCGCGTTGATGGTCTGTCCGGCGTGCGGCGTATCGGCGCGCATGCGGACGAAGCGGCCCGAGAGCCCCTGAGAAGATGGAACGGTCTGTTCTTCCGGAGGGTACCGGTCATTGAAGATAGGATGATGATGATAAAAGAGGCGGTCATACTTGCGGGCGGTTTCGGGACGCGTCTTAAAAGCGTCGTGAGCGATCTGCCCAAGCCGATGGCGGACACGGGGGGCAGGCCCTTTCTCTCCTGTCTCATCGACTACCTCGCCATCGGCGGCGTCCGCAGGGTCATCCTCTCGGTCGGGTACATGCACGAGACCATAACCGACTACTTCAAGACGGAATGGAACGGGGTGGAGATACGCTACGTGGTGGAGCACAAGCCGCTGGGCACGGGCGGCGCGCTCAAGGCGGCGCTCGGCGCCGTAAGCGGCTCGGACGTGCTCGTGCTCAACGGCGACAGTTTCCTGCGCATCGACCTCGCCGACTTCTCCAGGTTCCACCTCGAGAAGAACGGCGGGATGACGATGGCCGTGAAGCGGATGAAGGACTTGGACCGCTACGGCACGGTAATACTCGACGGGGAGACCGTCAGGGACTTCATAGAGAAGATGCGCGCCGGGGCCGGGTACATAAACGCCGGTGTATACATCCTCAACAAGAAGAGATGCGGATTGCTTGAGACGGATAGAGAGAGCTTCTCGTTCGAGAAGGATTTTCTGCATAAGAGGACTGGGTCGGGTAGTGTGTTCGCGTATATATGTAACGAGTATTTCATAGATATAGGTCTCCCGGAAGATTACATGAAGGCGAAAAAGGATTTCGGTAATCTACGCAAGGGGGGGGGTATATGATCATCTCACGCACTCCGCATAGGATATCATTCTTCGGAGGCGGGACGGACTATCCGTCCTGGTACCTTGAGAACGGTGGAAAGGTGCTCGGTGTCGCCATCGACAAGTACTGCTACATAACGTGCAGGGAATTGCCGCCGTTTTTCAAGCACAAGCACCGCATCGCATACTCGAAGGTGGAGACTGTGACGCACGTGGACGAGATACAGCACCCTTCGGTAAAGGCCACATTCAAACACCTCGGTATAAACAGGGGGCTCGAGATACACCACGACGGCGACATACCTGCGCTCTCGGGCATGGGCTCGAGCTCGGCGTTTACTGTCGGGTTGTTAAAGACGCTTCACGCGCTCGAGGGGAAGATAATACTCAAGGACGAGCTCTACCGGCAGGCCATACACATAGAGCAGAACGTCATCCGGGAGAACGTGGGCTCGCAGGACCAGGTGTGGGCGGCGTGCGGGGGGCTCAACACGATAGACTTCCTCCAGAACGGCAAGATAGTGGTGGAGCCGATAATCATGCCTGAGAAGAGCATGAGGAAGTTCGAGAGCAGGCTGATGCTCTTCTACACCGGCAGGGCGCGCTACGCCTCCGACATCGCGAAGGAACAGATACGTAACACTTCGAAGAACAAAAAAGAGCTCAACGAGATGCGGGGCCTCGTCGACGAGGCGCACCGGATAATGACGAGGCCGGGGGTCGAGGACTTCCATGAGTTCGGCACGCTTCTCAACGAGACCTGGATGCTGAAGAAGAGCCTCTCACGTCAGATATCCAACCCGGAGATAGACGATATATACGACGCCGCCATCATGAACGGCGCCGTCGGCGGCAAGCTTCTCGGCGCCGGCAACGGGGGCTT
>JBHHYT010000114.1:0-5903 GCA_046757705.1 Thermodesulfobacteriota bacterium | reverse complement strand
GTCCGGCCTGATGTCGGTCCCCGGCCTCGGCCTGCTCGACGTTACGACCGAGCTTGCCCGGGAGAAGTCCACCTTTCAGGTGCGCGCCAGCGCCGGGGAGGGGCTTTTTGCGGGAGACGGGGCGGGCGGGGGGGTGGGCCTTTCGAGGTCGAGGGGTACGAGATAGACATGGGCAGGACCACCATGGGCGGGGGCGGCGGGGGCGCGCGCCCGTTCGCGAGGATAACCAGCAGGAACGGGCAGGAGGCTGATGAGCCGGAAGGGGCCTGCCTCGGCAACCTCTGGGGCACGTACATACACGGCATATTCGACAACGACACCTTCAGGGAGGCGCTTCTGGCAGCGCTGCGCACGGCAAAAGGCGCCCCCGCGGGCGGGCGCTCCGAATTCGGGGCGCGCAGGGGCGAGTCCATCGACGCGCTTGCAAGGCTTGTGGGCTCGAGCCTCGACATCGCCTCTGTCATGAGGATAGCGGGCCTCGGCTGACAGGGCCGCCAAACGGAAAGGTGATGTCCACGATGATAGACATACTCGGCGGGGGCCAGTTCCCCCCGGCCGTCATAATCTTCGCATATCTCCTCGACCTCGCCGTCGGCGACCCGGAGGGGCTGCCCCACCCGGTGCGCTGGATAGGGCGTCTTGTCTCCGGCCTTGAGCGCGCGCTCCGGGGGGCCGCCCGGACCCCGGCGCTCGCGAGGCTCTGCGGGGCGGTACTCGCCGTCGTTACGGTCGGCGTGGTCTACGGGGCGGCCTTTTTCGCCCTCGAGCTCGCGCGCCGGTACTCGGCCCCGGCCTTCTACGTCGTCTGCGCATACATCATATGGACCTCGATAGCGGTGACGTCCCTGAAGGGCGAGGCCGCCTCTGTCGTGCGCGCCCTCAAGGGCAACGGGGGCAGGGGGCTCTTCGAGGCGAGAAGGGCGCTCTCGCGCATAGTGGGAAGGGATACCGCCTCGCTTACGGAGCACGAGGTGCTCAAGGCCGCTGTTGAGACCGTCTCCGAGAACACCTCGGACGGGGTCGTGGCCCCTTTGTTCTACCTCGCCCTCGGCGGCCCGGCGCTCATGATCGCCTACAAGGCGGTCAACACGCTCGACTCCATGGTAGGCTACAGGAACGAGCGGTACAGGGACTTCGGCTGGTTCTCCGCGAGGCTCGACGACGCGGCCAACTACGTGCCCTCGAGGCTCGCGGCCATGCTCATGGTGTGCGCTTCCTTTATTTTACGCTATAATTGGAGAAGGTCGCTCGCGGTCGTGGCAAGGGACGGCCGGAACCACCCGAGCCCCAACTCCGGGTTCCCCGAGGCCGCGGTCGCGGGGGCGCTCGGCATAAGGCTCGGCGGGGGGGCACGCTACGGCGGGGTCTGGAGCGGCAAGGCGTACATTGGGGACGGGGGGGACGCGGGGGGAGCGGGGGGAGCGGGGGAGGCCGCGATCGGCCCCGGCGCAGTCGCTTCGAGCGTGAGGATAATGCAGGCGAGCGCGCTCCTGATGGTGGCGCTGACGGTGCTTGCGCGGGTCTTCGTTTCATAGGCTTTTTAGCCCGTTTCGGGCGTTTAATCGCGGCGGAGGTGGATGATGTTCAACGCGATGAGGTTCGTGCTCCTGTCGAGCGTCGCAGTCTGGACCGGGGCGCTTATCTTCTTTACTTTTTTCGCCGCACCCAGTATATTCAAGGTACTGCCCAGAGAGCTCGCAGGGGAAGTGGTGGGCGACATATTCCCCAAATACAGGTCCATCGGCTATGTCGCCGGCCTTCTTTCCATCTCGTCGCTTATCGGCATCTCTTTCATTGAAAAGGGGTTCCCCTTCGCGCTCTTTATCCTTCTGGCCGCGATGACGGGGATCACCTTCTACTCCGGGATCGCCGTGGCGCCAAAGGCCCGTGCGTTGAAGTTCGAGATGCGTTCGGCGGAGGGGCCTGAGAGCAAAAAGGCGCTGGAGAAGGCCTTCAAGAGGGTGCACGCGGTGAGCGCGGTCCTCAACATGGCTGTCATCCTCCTGGGGATAGCCGTAATATACCTGATGTCGCTGGGCTTGAGGCCTTAGGTCATGGACCGGGGCGTGCTTGCAGCGGCGAGCATCCAGCCAAAGGAGGTCGTTATGGAACGGGTTTACAAGAAGGTAGAGCTTATCGGCATCTCGAAGACGAGCTACGAAGAGGCGATAAAGGACGCGATAGCGAGGGCGTCCAAGACGCTCCACGGGATAGCGTGGTTCGAGGTCGTCGAGCAGCACGGCAGGGTGGTGGACGGGCAGGTGGCGGAGTTTCAGGCCGTTATAAAGGTGGCCTTCAAGCTCGACTGACGAGCTGTCCGTCCCCCCGTGCTCTTTTACCCGTAAAGTCTGGGAGCGGCAGTTGACCGGAAGCGCAAAAAATCTCGATTTTATCTTCAATCCCGCGTCCATCGCCGTGGTAGGGGCATCCCCCCGGCCCGGGAAGATATCCAATATCATAATCGAAAGCCTCAGGGCCTCGGGTTTTCCGGGCAAGCTGTACCCGGTCAACCCGAAGCACAAGAGCATCGGTGCGCTCGAATGCTACCCCTCCCTCTCGGAGATAGAGGGGGGCGTGGACCTGGCCGTAATAGTGCTGCCGGCGGCCTCGGTCCCCGGCGTGCTCAGGCAGGCCTCGGGCAAGGTCAGGGGCGCCGTCATAGTGAGCGGCGGCTTCAGCGAGAACGGGGAGGCCGGGCGCGCCCTCGAGAAGGCCGCGAAGGAGGCGGCCCGGGACGGAGGCATAAGGCTTATAGGGCCCAACTGCATGGGCCTCTTTGACACCGTATCGAAGGTGGACACCTTCTTCGTCCCTCCGGAAAGGGCGGCCCGCCCGCCGCGCGGCGGGGTCTCCATCATCTCCCAGAGCGGCTCTTTCGCCGTTACCGCCATGGACGAGCTCGCGGCCGAGGGCATAGGGGTGGCGCGCGTGGTGAGCTACGGGAACAAGGCGGACATCAACGAGTCCGACTGCCTCGACTTCCTCGCCGATGACGAGGCCACGACGGCCGTGGCCCTGTACATGGAGTCCGTCGACGACGGCAGGAGGTTCGTCGAGGCCGCCGCGCGCTGCTCGGCGAACAAGCCGGTGATGGCCGTCAAGGTCGGCAAGGCCGGGGCCGGGGCTGCCGCCGCGCGCTCGCACACCGGGGCGATGGCCGGAAGGTACGAGGTCTACAGGGCCGCCTTCCGCAAGGCGGGGGTCATAGAGCTCGACGGGTACGAGGACTTCATCGTCGGCTGCAAGGCATTCGGCGTCGAGACCATGCCCGCGGGTATGAAGGTCATGATCATAACCGACGGGGGCGGTGTCGGCGTAAACATAGCCGACGCCTGCTCCGCGATGGGACTGGACGCGGCCCCCCTTTCTTCCGAGGCCCTGGAGGATCTCAGGGGCGTCTTCCCGTCCTATTTTTCCGTAGGCAACCCGCTCGACCTCACCGGCAGCGCAACCGACGACATGTTCGCCGATGCGCTTGATAAGACGATGGAGGGCCAGGGCTACGACATGGCGATAGTGGCGGCGCTCTGGGGCCCTCCTGCCCTGACCGACGACCTGGCCGAGCTCATATACGACCGCTCCGCCTTCCTCAAGAAACCGGTGATAATATGCACGCCCGGCGGAGAGTATACGAGGAAGAGGATGGGGCTTTTCAGGAGGCACAACCTCCCGGTCTTCTCTACGCCGGAGAGCGCGGTGCGGGCCGCTTCCATACTCGCGCGCGCCGCGCGGATGCGCAAGACCGGAGAGCGGGGATAGAGGCGTGGACAACAGGTTTATCGAAAGGATAGTGAAAGAGGCCATGAGCCTCGGCAAGAAGGCGCTCGCGGAGCCGGAGGCCAAGGAGATACTGCGTGCCTGCGGCATCCCCGTGCCGAGGTTCAAGGTGGTAAAGGACGTGACCGGCGCCATCGAGGCCGCCTCCGAGATAGGCTATCCCGTGGTCCTCAAGCTCGTGAGCGCGGACATAGCGCACAAGAGCGATGTCGGCGGCGTCGCCATGGGCATAAAGGACGACAGCGAGATAGAGGAGCGGTGGTCCCGGATGATACTCGGTGTCGCGATGGAGACCCCCACCGCCATGATAGAGGGCTTCCTCATAGAGGAGATGGTCCCGCGTGGGGTCGAGGTCATAACCGGGGTCATAAAGGACGAGCAGTTCGGCCCGGTGGCCATGTTCGGCACCGGCGGCGTCTCCGTCGAGCTGATGAAGGACGTCTCCTTCAGGCTCTCCCCCATAGACGAGGCCGGGGCGCTGGAGATGATGGGTGAGGTTAAGGGGTGGCCGCTTCTCCGTGGCTTCAGGGGGGATACGCCAAGGGACGTCTCGGCCGTTGCCGACATAATCGTAAAGCTTACCCGGGTGGTCGAGGAGACCGATGGGCTCACGGAGCTCGAGATAAACCCCCTTGTCGTCTACGAGAAGGGGGTCATGGCCGTTGACGCGAGAGCGGCGCTCGCATGAAGGACGTACACGGGGGCGATATCTGGGGTGCCTCTAAAGAGGCGTCGAAGAGCCCCGGCGAGATACTCGACTTCAGCGCGAGCATAAACCCGCTCGGCCTGCCCCCGGCGGCGGCCTCGGCCATAAAGAGGTCCCTGGGGCTCGTGCCGCCGTATCCCGAGCCGGCGGCGACATCGCTCGCCGGGGCGCTGGCCTCATTCCACGGCGTCGCACCCGACGAGCTCCTCGCGGCCAACGGCTCCACACAGCTCATACACCTCATCCCCGAGGTGCTTCGCCCGGAAAGGGCCCTTATCGTCGAGCCCGCGTTCAGCGAGTACCGCTCCGCCCTTGAGCGGGCGGGGTGCCGGGCCGACGGCCTTGTCCTGAAAGAGCCGGACTTCTCCCTCGACATGAAAAGGCTTGCCTCCAGGCTCCGCAAAGGCTACGGCGTAGTCTACATCGCCAACCCGGCGAACCCGACCGGCGCGCTTATCGGGAAAGAGGCATTGCTGGAGGCCGCCCGGCTCTGCTCGTCCGTTGGCGCGACCCTCGTGGTCGACGAGGCGTTCGCGGACTTCGTTGAGCGCGAAAGCGTGAAGAGGGAGGCGGCGCGCGCCGGGAACCTCATCGTGCTCCGCTCCATGACAAAGTTCTACGCCATGGCGGGGCTCCGTCTCGGCTTCATGGTCTCCGATGCGCGCACGGTGGCGAGCTTTTCGCGGGCCATGCCCCCGTGGTCGGTGAACACGCTCGCCGCCTCCGCCTCCGCGGCCGCCCTCAAGGACACCTCCTACCTGAAGGCTACATCGAGGTGGTTCGCCTCCGAGAGGGCCTTCCTCTTTGACGGCCTCAAGGGCATCCCGGGCCTCGTCCCGTTCCCGTCCGAGGCCAACTTCTTCCTCGTAAAGCTCCCCGCGAAGACGCTTACGGCCCCGGAGCTGAAGGCCGCCCTGCTCCCCAGAGGCATCCTCATAAGGGATCTCGCCGCCTTCAGGGGGCTCGGCCCCCGGTACTTCCGCGTCTCGGTAAGGAAGAGGCGGGACAACGAGGTGCTCCTATCGGCCCTCGGCTCGGTGCTGACCCCTTAAGATGAACTTCCCCCTTTTTAAAAGGGGGATTGAGGGGGATTTGTATTTGTCGTCTGAGGACCCCCCTTCGGGGAGTGGGGCCGCGTGGGGTTTTTTCCTGGCCGTTTGCGCCCCTCCACGCGGGGCGCTTCCGGTGATTAGGCTCGCTCAGCCGGGCCTCCTCTCCCTCGTTCGCGCCCCCCGCTTAAGGTCGCTTCGCGCCCTGAAGACCACCCCGGCGCGCTCTCCCGCCTCTTCCCAAAGCGACGCTCGCTCTAATCACCCTGTATATTTTTGAAGACTAAAAACATCCTGCCGATTCCCCCTACCCCCCCCCTTAAAATCGGACATCCCTGTCGTATCTGGACACCGGTGTCTGAATTCCCAGT
>JBHHYT010000113.1:0-5928 GCA_046757705.1 Thermodesulfobacteriota bacterium | reverse complement strand
CGCTTCCGGTGATCAGGCTCGCTCAGCTGGGGCCGCCTCTTCCCCGTTCGCGCGCCCCTTAAGGGCGGTGCGCGCCCTGAGGACCACCCCGGCGCGCTCACCCGCCTCTACCCAAAGCGACGCTCGCCCTAATCACCCGTGTGTTTTTCAAGAGCAAGAACACGACGGATACAGAGGATGAAAGCAAAAATCCCCCTTTGGAAAGGGGGCGGTCATCCGCTTTCGCGGTCTGCGCTTCTCGTAATGAGGAACCTCGCTATTAATCCCCCTCCCCCTTGATGGGGGAGGGCTGGGGTGGGGGTGAAGCCCCTTGAAGGCGGGCCTTCGGCAATGAGGGAGTGCGGAGAAACCTGCGTTCAAAAACTGAACAAAAGCCTTGACGAGAGTTTTTTTCCGTGGTATCGTTCATTTTATGAACAACAAGGATGAACATACGGAAGACTACCGTTCGTTCCTTTTGCTCGACGAGATATCCCGGAACAACGAGCTTACGCAGAGAGACCTGTCGCGTAAGCTCGGGGTCGCTCTCGGCCTGATAAACTCCTACATAAAGAACCTCGCCTCAAAGGGCTACATAACCGTCTCCAACATCCCCAAACAGAGATATAAATACTACCTTACGCCGAGCGGCTTTGCGGAAAAGACGCGCCTTACGTACCAGCATCTCCAGAACTTCACCAACCTGTACCGCACCGCGCGAAGGGACTTTCACACCTTTTTCAACAGCATAATGGACCTGAAGGGCAAGAGGATAGTCTTTTGCGGCGTGGACGAGGTGACCGAGATAGCGTACCTCTCCCTGAAGGAGGCGGGCCTCGAGCTCGCGGGCATAGTGGATAACGCCCCCGGGGCGAAGAAGTTCTTCGGCCTCGACGTGCTGCCCATCGAAGGCATCGGCTCGCTCGGCTACGACATAGTGATAATCACCTCCTTTGCCGGGGGCGAGGCGCTCAACAAGGCGCTGCTCGAGGCCGGGGTGGACGCAAAGGACATCTGCGGCATCAACACCGGCGGCTGGCTCAAGAGGCTGGAGCGGTGACGGGGCGCGCCCCGGGGTGCTCCGGAGGCGTAAAAAAACATTGTAAGAGCTGAAAAAATAAGGGAAAATGGGGGTTATGATGAGGCAACTCAAAGGCCAGAGAATAGTAGTGACGGGAGGGGCCGGGTTTCTCGGCTCGTTCGTGGTCGACAAGCTCAAGGAGCGCGGTGCCGAGGTCTTCGTGCCCCGGAGCCGGGATTACGACCTCGTTACCCTCGATGCGTGCAGGAGGCTATACAAGGACGCCCGGCCCGACATCGTCGTCCACCTCGCCGCGAAGGTCGGGGGCATAGGCGCGAACAGGGAGAACCCCGGCAGCTTCTTCTACGACAACCTCATGATGGGCGTCCAGCTCATCGAGGAGGGCAGGCTCTACGGCCTTGAAAAGTTCGTCGCCCTCGGCACGATATGCGCCTACCCCAAGTTCACCCCCGTGCCGTTCAAGGAAGAAGAGCTCTGGAACGGCTACCCCGAGGAGACGAACGCCCCTTACGGGCTCGCCAAGAAGATGCTCCTCGTCCAGTCCCAGGCGTACAGGGCGCAGTACGGCTTCAACGGCATATACCTCCTGCCCGTGAACCTCTACGGCCCGAAGGACAACTTCGACCCGGCCTCGTCCCACGTCATCCCGGCGCTCATAAAGAAGTGCTTCGACGCGATGGACGCGGGCGACAGCTCCATAACCGTCTGGGGCACAGGCAAGGCCACCCGCGAGTTCCTCTACGCCGAGGACGCCGCCGAGGGCATCGTCCTGGCCACGGAGAGGTATGAGAAGAGCGAGCCGGTCAACCTCGGCGCCGGCTTCGAGATATCCATAAAGGACCTCGTGACCCTCATAGCCCGGCTGACCGGGTTCACCGGGGAGCTTGTCTGGGACTCGACAAAGCCGGACGGCCAGCCGCGCCGGTGCCTCGATACCGCGCGCGCAAGGGAGGAGTTCGGCTTTACCGCCTCGACCGGCTTCGAGGAGGGGCTCGGAAAGACCATAGAGTGGTACAGGGAGGCACGGCGCAAGGAAGGGTGACTCTGGCGGGAGAACCATGGAAAAAATAGGATTTTTGCACCAGCTTCAGGGCCTCGCGGCCGATAATATGAACTTGAGGCTCAAATAAATTCTGTGAGGGGACAGCGTATGACCGAGACGAAGAAGATGAAGGCCCTTGTGTTGAGCGGCGGCAAGGGTACGCGCCTGCGGCCGCTTACCTACACCGGCGCCAAGCAGCTCGTGCCCATAGCGAACAGGCCCATACTATCCTACGTCTTCGACAACATCTCGAAGGCGGGCATAGAGGAGGTCGGCGTCATCATCTCCCCGGAGACCGGGGAAGAGATAAGGCAGACCATGGGCGACGGCTCGAAGTGGGGCGTAAGTATCACCTACATCCTTCAGGACTCACCCGCCGGGCTCGCGCACGCGGTGCGCATAGGCCGGGACTTCCTCGGCGACTCCCCCTTCGTGATGTACCTCGGAGACAACCTCATCGGCACGGGCATCGAGAAGTTCATCGAGACCTTCACCACGACCGGCGCGGACGCCGTCATACTGCTCCAGCCCGTGGACAACCCCCAGTCATTCGGCGTGGCCGAGGCCGACGCCACGGGCAAGATAATAGGGCTCGAGGAAAAGCCCAGGGCCCCGAAGTCCAACCTCGCGCTCGTCGGCGTATACATCTTTTCGAGCGCGATACACGCCGCCATAGACCAGATAAAGCCCTCGGCAAGGGGGGAGCTCGAGATAACCGACGCGATCCAGAGGCTCATCACCCTGGGCAGGCCGGTGCACAGCCACATACTCGACACATGGTGGCTCGACACCGGGAAGAAGGACGACCTGCTGGCGGCCAACACCATCGTGCTCGACGAGTGGTTCAAGCGCGACATAAGGGGCGCGGTGGACGACAGGTCCCAGCTTACCGGGCGCGTCACCGTCGAGGAGGGCGCGGTGGTGAGGAACAGCACGCTTCGCGGCCCGCTGGTCATCGGGGAGGGCTCTCTCATAGAGGACAGCTTCATCGGCCCGTACACGAGCATCGGCTCCGGGACGAAGGTCAGAAAGTCCATCATAGAGCACTGCGTCATACTCGCGGGCGGCGAGATAAGCCATATCAACAGGATGGAGGACAGCCTCATAGGCCGCAACGCCCGGGTCGGAAAGCGCCACGACAAGCACGAGGCCCTGAGGCTCATGATAGGCGACGACTCGGTCGTCGAGGTTTAAGTGCTTGTGTCATTCTGAGGGAGCACAGCGACCGAAGAATCTCTTATTTGCGTTATGGAGCGGCTTTAGGGGCCGGCAGCATGAAAAATACTTCGGAGGTGCGCATGATCTTCAAGGACGGCGAGATAGAAGGGGTGGAGGTAAGGGAGCTCAAGAGGTTCACCGACGGGCGAGGCTGGCTGATGGAGCTTTTCCGCTCTGACGAGCTCGAAGCGGAATACTTCCCGGCCATGACGTACATTTCCATGACCAGGCCGGGCATAGCGAGGGGGCCCCACGAGCACGTGGACCAGGCCGACTACTTCTGCTTCGCGGGACCGTCTGACTTCAGGGTCTACCTCTGGGACAACCGCCAGGGCTCGCCCACATACCGCACGAGGCAGGTATTCGTAGCCGGGCAGAGCGCCCCTATGGCCGTCATAGTGCCAAGGGGAGTGGTGCACGCCTACAAGAACATGGGCACGGTGGACGGGCTGGTCATAAACTGCCCCAACCGCCTCTTCAAGGGCGAGGGCAAGAAGGAGCCGGTAGACGAGATAAGGCACGAGGACGTCGAAGGCTCTCCATACGGGTTGGACTGATGAAGATACTGCTTACAGGCTCCGGCGGCCAGCTCGGGAGCGACTTGCGTCCCATGCTCGAGCAGGCGGGCTTTGATGTGGTAGCCCGCCGTTCTTCCGAGCTCGACATAACCGACGGCGCTCAAGTCGCCTCCGAGGTCGTGGCGCTGCGTCCCGATGTCATAATAAACGCGGCGGCGTATACGAAGGTGGACCTCGCGGAGAAGGAGAGAGACAGGGCGGCGGCCGTGAACAGGACGGGCCCGGCCCTCCTTGCGCGGGCCGCGGTCGATGCGGGCGCGGCGCTCGTGCACATCTCCACGGACTTCGTCTTCGACGGGAAGAAGCCCCGCCCCTATACCGAGACGGACGGGACGAACCCGCTTGGCGCATACGGGAGGACGAAGTTCCTGGGCGAGCGGGAGGTGGCGGACATCATCACGGAGCACGTCATAGTGAGGACCTCGTGGCTGTACGGCCTTGCGGGGCCGAACTTCCTAAAGACCATCCTGCGGCTTGCGGGCGAGCGGGAGAGCATGAGGGTCGTCTACGACCAGACCGGCACGCCGACGTGGACCGCCGACCTTGCCGGCGCGCTCGTCTCCGTCGTACGCTCCATCGAGGAGGGGGGGGCGCCATGGGGGCTGTACCACTACTCGAGCGAGGGTGTGGCGAGCTGGTACGATTTTGCCGTGGCGATAGTGGAGGAGGCAGTGGAGGCGGGCTTTTCATCGAGGTGCAGGAGGATAGAGCCGATACTCACCGCCGAGTACCCGACGCCGGCGGCCCGGCCCGCGTACTCGGTGCTCGACAAGGCGAAGATAAAGAAGGCGTTCGGCCTGACGATACCCCACTGGCGCACGGGGCTTCGCGGAATGATAAAAGAGCTTTACGGAGGGAGCCATGCGTAGGATTCTCATTACCGGCGGGGCCGGCTTCATCGGCGCCAACTTCGTACACTACATGAGGCGCAAGTACCCGCAGGACAGGGTCGTGGTGCTCGACAGGCTCACCTACGCGGGCAACCTCGAAAACCTGAAAGACCTTGCCGCAGCCGATGACCCGGGTTTCACCTTCGTAAAGGGCGATATAGGGGACGCGGCGCTCGTGGACGGGATTTTCAGGGATGAAAGTATCGACACGGTCGTGAACTTCGCGGCCGAGAGCCACGTCGACCGTTCGATACTCGGGCCCCGGGCGTTCATGGAGACGAACGTCATGGGCACCTTCACGCTGCTCGAGGCGGCACGGAGGCACTGGCCCCGGGACGGGCAGGCGGCAGCGCACAACAGGTTCCTCCACGTCTCCACCGACGAGGTCTACGGCACGCTCGGCGAGACGGGCGCTTTTACGGAGCAGACACCATACAGCCCGAACTCCCCGTACTCCGCCTCCAAGGCCGCCTCCGACCACATCGTGCGGGCCTACCGCCACACATACGGCCTGCCGGTGCTTACGACCAACTGCTCGAACAACTACGGGCCTTACCAGTTCCCGGAAAAGCTGATACCGCTGATGGTGATAAACGCCTTGAAGGGAAAGGCGCTTCCGGTCTACGGCGACGGGAAGAACGTAAGGGACTGGATATACGTCGAGGACCACTGCGCGGGCGTTGACACGGTGCTCTCGAAGGGTAGATTGGGCGAGACCTACAACCTCGGCGGCAGGTGCGAGAAGCAGAACATAGAGATAGTCAGGCTCATCTGCTCGGTCGTCGACGAGATGGCGGCCTTCGACAAGGGGCTTTCAGCGGCGTTCCCGTTCGAAGGCAGCAGGAACGCGCTCATAACCTACGTCAAGGACCGTCCGGGCCACGACAGGAGGTACGCCATCGACTGCTCGAAGGCGGAGCGCGAGCTCGGCTGGACGCCGCGTGTCGGCTTCGAGGAAGGCATGAAAAAGACGATAGACTGGTACATAAGGAACCGCCCCTGGTGGGAGCGGATACTCTCCGGCGAGTACATGGAGTATTACGAGAAGCAGTACGGCGCGGCCAGACGGGAGAGCGGCGCTAAAAGCTGAGCAAGGTCTGATCTGTTCAGACCTTGCTCAGCATATGGATGTGCCGCCATTTTCGATGGCTGCAAGCCATTGAAAATGTAAGAAAAAGA
>JBHHYT010000112.1:0-5972 GCA_046757705.1 Thermodesulfobacteriota bacterium | reverse complement strand
ATGAATGGCCGCCCGGAGCGGAGCCAGATTTAGCCGGCGTAGCGGAGGTAATTTTTATCCTCCCCCTTGATGGGGGAGGACGGAGGAGGGGGTGAAAAAGAATCCTTCTCCCTCCCCTCAATCCCCTCCCATCGAGGGAGGGGAAGCGCGGAAACTCCGGGCTTTAGACCGGTGTAGTCATTCAGACCCTTCCGTGACACAGGGACGTGCCGCCATTTTTTATGGCTGTAAGCCATTGAAAATGTAAGAAAAAGGAAAATCGCATTTTTATTTTTCGTCTCTGAACAATTCAGGGATGAATTATTCAGAGTTTACTCAGGATAAATCGGACTATTTCCGACAATGACATCGTAAGGTCAGGTCGCGGGATAATGATTAAAAAGATGAATATAGGCGAGCTGGAGCCGGGGATGTACGTCTGCGGCGTGGAAAAGGCCGGCTCCGACGGCCCGGTCTTCTTCATGAACAGCATCCTCATAAAGAACGAGAAGGACCTGGCCGGGTTTGCGGGCAGCGCGCACAGGTTCGTCTACGTCGAGATGAACGACCCCGTGCCGAAGCCGGCCCCGGAGACCCCCCCGGCAAAGACCCCGGAAGACGGTGCGCAAGAGTCCTTCGACGACTTTCAGGCCATAGAGCCGATGGAGGAGGTTGGCGAGCCGGAGCAAGCTCCCGAGCTTACGGAGCCGGGGGCCGAGGAGCCGTTCTCCTTCGAGTCCGCCTACTTCGAGCCGGAGGCCCCCGAGGCCGCCGAGGCCCCAGCGCAGGAGGTGGTGGAGGAGGCCGCACAGGACGCCGGGGAGCAGGCGGCACAGGCGGAGGTCTACGTCCTCGACCGCCACGTGCCCTCTACGGGCGGGGAGGAAGCGCCCCTTGCCGAAGGGTTAGAGGAGCCGGCCCAGGAGGCGCAGGAGATAGAGGGCTCCACCGGGCCTGCGGACGGATTGACCGGGCAGGAGGCCGAGGACGAGGCGCAGGAGCCGCCCGGGCCGCCCGTACCGGTCGTGGAGCCTTTGGATTACGCGCAGGCGGCCGTAATCGAAGAGGCCTGCGTCATGGAGGCCCCTTCCGAGACGGCCGCGCCCGAGGCCGCCGTAGACGGGCCGGCGCCCGCGACAGAGGCGCCGGCGCAACCCGCCCCGGAGGTAGAGGACACGGTCGCCTTCGAAGAAGAGCTCATCGAGGCCAAGGAGGTCCGCAACGAGGCCGAGAGCCTTGTAAGGGACTTCATGGGCAGGGTCAGGATAGACGGCGAGATAATGCCGGATACGGTCAACTCCACCGTCGACAGGATGGTGCAGAGCGTATTCAAGAACCAGGACGCGCTCGCGAGCCTGTCACGCCTCAAGAGCCGGGACGACTACACCTTCGCCCACTGCGTGAACGTCTGCATACTCTCGCTCGCGCTCGCCAGGCACATGGGGTTCAACGAGGCCGAGCTTCACGAGATAGGCGTTGGCGCCATACTGCACGACGTAGGCAAGATGCTCGTGCCCGAGGAGATACTGAAAAAGCCGGGACGCCTTACGGACGGCGAGTTCAGCGAGATGAAGAGGCACCCCGCCCTCGGCTACGAGCTGCTCCACGGCACCAACGAGGTCTCCGAGGCGTCGCGCTCCATGCTCCTGCACCACCACGAGAAGTTCGACGGCACGGGATACCTCGAGAAGCTCTCCGGCACGGGGATACACGTCTACGCGAGGATAGCCTCGGTGGCAGACGTCTACGACGCCATGACGAGCGACAGGTGTTACCAGAAGGGAATGCACCCCGAGGTCGCCCTCAGGAGGATGTACCGGCTCCGGGGCGTGGCCTTCGACGGGGAGGTGGTGGAGAGGCTCATAAAATGCCTCGGCATCTACCCGATAGGCACCTTCGTTGAGCTCAACACCGGGGAGATGGCCGTTGTGAACATGCCCAACCATCTGGACCCCTTGAAGCCCAAGGTGCTGATGCTCTTCGACAGCGGCAGAAGACGCCTGCCGAGGCCCTTCGACATAGACCTGAAGGCCGACGGCAACAGGTGGATCACCTCGTCAAAGGCCCCCGGCCCACTGGCCGGGTTCATCGAAAAGCTCATCGCCTGAAGCCCCCCTGTTGACAAAAATCATATCCTCTTTTTCTCCCCGTATGTTATATTGTAGATATCACACAAAGGGAGGGAACAATGTCTGAAAAAACGGTCAAACTGGACCTCACGTCCATTCCGGTCTTCGAGAGGCACCCCAGGATATTCGATACCTGGGAGGAGCTCGAGCCCGATGATACCCTTCAGCTCATAAACGACCACGACCCCAAACCGCTCTACTACCAGTTCGTGGGAGAACAGAACGGCAAGTTCAAATGGGAGTACGTTACCGAGGGGCCCGACGAATGGGTCGTCAGCATAACCAAGGTCAAGCTCCCCGACGCCTCGCCCGAGGACCTTCACAGGAGGGTCACCGAGGCGCTCGACAAGGTGCGCCCGTACCTGCAGGCCGACGGCGGTGATGTCGAGCTCGTCGAGATAGACGGCGTAAAGAAGGTCGTCACCGTGCGCCTTACCGGAGCGTGCGGCGGGTGCCCCTCCGCCGGGATGACGCTCAAGGCCGGGGTAGAGAGCCAGATAAAGAAGCTCGCCCCCGAGATAAAGAGCGTGGAGGCCGTCTAACCCACCGCTCATGGAAGAGATCCGCCCGAAAAACAACGGGGCCGGCGTAAAGACGCCGGCCCCGTTTTCTTTCCCCAGAGGGTACGCGAAGGCGGGGCCAGCAAGGGCAGGGGCATCCATCCCGCGGCATCGAAGGGCCGTTTTTTTGGCATCCCCCCTTGGGTTCCGTGTTACAATCCCGTTTATTCCCCCTTTAACAGGAGATTATCAATGAAGCTCAGGTTCGTAGGCGGAGCGAGCACGGTTACTGGCTCGTGCTACTATATCGAGATAAACAGGTTGAAGTTCCTCGTGGAGTGCGGCCTGTATCAGGGAGAGGGCTCCGGCGGGCTCGACCCCGACAGCGCGCCCTTCAGCCCTGCGGAGCTGGACTACGTATTCGTAACCCACGCCCACATGGACCACTCCGGCATGGTGCCGCGCCTGGTGCGCGACGGCTTCAAGGGGAAGGTCTTCTCCACCCCGGCAACGCGCGACCTGCTCGACCCCATGCTCCACGACTCGGCCCACATCCAGGAGGCCGACGCAGAATGGGCCACGCGGAAGAACCGGAGGGCGGGCAAGCCCCCCGTAGAGGCGCTGTACAACTCCGAGGACGTCGCGCGGGCGCTGGCCCTATTCGACGTGAAGCCTTACGGCAGGCTCTTCCACCTCGGCGAGGGCGTCAAGTTCAGGTTCTTCGACGCGGGGCACATACTCGGCTCCGCCACCCTCGAACTCTTCTTTCAGGACAGCGAAAGGGAGAAAAAGATAGTATTTTCCGGGGACATCGGCAAGGAGGGCAACCCGATAATAAAAGACCCGCTCGCACCGGAGGAGGCCGACTACGTCGTGATGGAGTCCACCTACGGCAACAGGGAGCACAAACCGCTCGATGAGTCCATCGACGAGCTCGTCTCGGCCATAAAGGAGACCTTCAAGAAGGGCGGCAACGTCTACATCCCCTCATTCGCCGTGGGCAGGACGCAGGACCTGCTCTACATACTCAACAACCTGGTGCGCAAAGGCAGGCTCTACAGGATAGACGTCTACCTCGACAGCCCTCTTGCGGAGAAGATCACGAAGATATACGTCGCCCACCCGGAGTGCTTCGACGAGGAGGCGAAGAGGCTCTTTACCACCGACACCTCACAGACGGCGATAAGGCTCCACTTCGTGGAAAGGCCCGAGGACTCGATAAAGCTCAACCACCTCAGGGGCGGCAACATCATCCTCGCCGGAAGCGGCATGTGCGAGGGCGGCAGGATGAGGCATCACCTGAAGCACAACCTCTGGAGGCAGGAATGCAGCGTCGTATTCGTCGGCTTTCAGGCGCGCGGCACGCTCGGCAGGAAGATAGTCGACGGTGAGCGGCTCGTCAACATACTCGGAGAGGAGGTGGCCGTAAGGGCCTCCGTCTACACCATAAACGGCTTCTCGGCGCACGCTGGAAGGGACGGGCTCCTGCGGTGGCTCGGCGGGTTCAACGACTCGCCGGAGGTATTCCTCGTGCACGGCGAGGAGGAATCGCGCAAGGCCCTCGAAGGGCTCATCCGGGAGAGGTTCGGCTTTACCACCCACCGGCCCGAGGACAACGACGTGGTGAAGCTGTAGGCCGGGGGCCCGCCCCTGACAAAAAAAGGCCCGCCCCAAAAAAAAGGGCGGGCCTTTTTACGTCGTCTGCCGTTTACAGCCTCTTCAGACCGCTATCTCGACAAGCTCTATGTCGAAGATGAGGTCCTTGCCCGCAAGCGGATGGTTGGCGTCGAGCGTAACCATCGAGTCCGAGACTTCTATCACGCGGACGAGCGTCTTGCCGCCGTTCTCCTGCTCTATCTGGAGCTGCGTGCCGACCTCGGGGGTTATGTCCGGCGGGAACTGGCTCCTTTCGAAGTCCGCTACCAGCTCCTTCACGTAAGGCCCGTAGGCCTCCTCCGCAGGTATCGAGACCTTCTTCGACTCTCCCTGCTCCATACCCTCGACGGCGCTCTCAAAAGCGGGGATGAGCATCCCCGCCCCTATACTGAAGGCAAGGGGCTCTTTTCCGGTGGAGCTGTCGAACTCCGTACCGTCGGAGAGGGTGCCCCTGTAGTGGACCTTCACGCTGTCGCCTTTTTTGGCCTGTGCCATGTTCTATCCTCCATTTTCGGTTTGATTTCAGGCGTTTGCGGTTAAAAGAACCGCGTCTACAGCCGTCTTACACATCCAGGTCCTTATCATTATGCCTAATGTAACCCCTGCATACCCCACTGTCAAGTCTTTATGGGTTTTCCGGGCCGGACCGTCGCGCCCCGCCGCCCCTCAAAAAACAGACCCCCCCCGCCCTTACGGGCGGGGGGCTGCCGGGTGTGCAATATAATGAAAAGCCCCTGAATATGGAGCCTATAGGGCCTCTCGTGCGTGTCTGCGGTCTTTTACGTGGCCTGCGCCTTTTTCACGACGTCGGCCCTCTCGGACTCTTCAAGGAAGGAGTCCGATTCGGGGTAGAGGATGTGCTCCTCCTTCATGTTGTGGTCGGCGAGCAGGTTCGTCAGCTGGGCCGCCGCTTCCTTGGTCTTCTCCTCGTCCCTCGCCTCCGTGGCGGCGAGCACACGGTCGAGGTAGTCGTGTATGTCCTTGTGCTCCATGCGCATGACGAAGGTCGGGCCCGCATCGACCATGCCGGTCTTCTGCTCGAAGGTCGGGAAGAGTATCTCCTCCTCGGCCTTTATGTGCCTCTTGAGCCCGAGCCTGAACGCCTTGAAGTCGGTGGCGGCCTCTTCCCACCGCCCGGCCTTGTACTCGTCCTGGAACCTGTCGTATATCTTATCGAGCCTGCTGTGGTCACCCCCGAAGTAGTCTGTCACCGTCCTGTTCGGGTCTGCCACCTTGCGGCGTTCTATGACGACCCTCCACACCTCCGGGCCCTGTTCGAGGTACCACCATTCGAACTCGCCGTCGTGCTCGTTCTGGAACTGGTAGAGCAACGGCCTGGGCTCGTGGTCGTTTACGAGTATGAAGGACTCCCCTGGGGCGAGTGCCTTGAAGGTGTCGAATATCTTCGGGTGCCTCTCCTTTGGAACCAACTCCCTTACGTTAAGTACGTTTTCCATCTCTCCTCCTCTTTTATAATGAGCTGCCCTGCCGCAAGCGCGGGGCATTCTCAACCAATGTCCGGATGGGTCACGGAGCCGGCACCGTGCCGCCGGAAAAATTCAATGGCAATGGCTCCTGATTCCATGTAACCATTCTCTTCCAACGGCCCATGGATATCCATGACAAAAATCAACCTTCTTGTAAACTTCCGCGCAACGGGAATGACTACACCGGTCTAAAGCCCGGAGTTTCCGCGCTTCCCCTCCCT
>JBHHYT010000111.1:0-6212 GCA_046757705.1 Thermodesulfobacteriota bacterium | reverse complement strand
GGGGCACAGGGGGCCAGGGGGCACAGGGGCACAGGGGGCCAGGGGGCACAGGGGGGCTGGGGGCACAGGGGGGCTGGGGGCATGGAGGCAAGGGGCGTACAGGTGGCGCGTGAATAGGCGGCCCGCCCATTATCCCGAAGACCCTGCCCTCCGGAGTTCTTGCCGGTAAAACAAGGAGATGAGCTTAATGGCGGAAGAGTCGAAACTGACGTTGAGCGTGATGACGGCGGATGTCGGCGGGTTTATCGGGCATGTAAGCAGCCACCCGGAATTGGTCGATACGGCGAAGGAGAGGCTGTACACCGCCAGGGAAAAGGGGGTTATCCGGGATTTTTACGTCCTGAGGTGCGGAGACGACATCGGGCTTATCATGGCCCACGAGAACGGATGCGCCTCGCGCACGGTCCACGAGCTGGCATGGAACACCTTTACGGCGTGCAGGAAGACATCCGTGGAGCTGAAGCTTTATGCCCCGGAACGGGGCATCTCAAAGGAGGTCTTCACAGGCACCCTCCAGCAGATGGGCCCGGGGGTCGCCGAGGCCGAGTTCGTGGAGAGGAGCAGCGAGCCGGTCGTCATACTCATGGCGAACAAGACCGGGCGCGGCACATGGAACCTCCCCCTTTACAAGCTCTTTGCCGACCCGTTCAACACGCCGGGGCTTATAACAGACCCGACCATGCTCGGCGGCTTCTCCTTCAGGGTGGTGGACCTCAAGGAAAACCTCGAGATCACCCTCTCGGCCCCGACAGAGATACATTACCTTCTCGCCCTCATAGGCTCCACGGAGCGGTACGTCATAACGTCTGTGCACAGGAACTCGGACGCAGAGCTCTCGGCCGTCGTCTCCTCCGAAAAGTACAACCTGAGGGAGGAGAAGGTCAGCTCCAGGTGCGAGCCGGCGCTTATAATACGGTGCCAGGCGGGCTTTCCCTCCGTCGGCGAGGCGATGGAGGCCTTCTCTCTCGCCCATCTCGTAGGCGGATGGATGAGGGGCTCTTACAACGGCCCGTTGCTGCCCGTGCCCTTCTACGAGGCGAACCCCACCCGGTTCGACGGCCCGCCGAGGGCCATAGCCGCGGGCTTCCAGCTCTCTCACGGCAGGCTCATAGGGCCGCACGACATGTTCGACGACCCGAGCTTCGACGAGCCCCGCAAGGCCGCGAGCCAGGTCACCGAGTACCTCAGGAGGCACGGCCCCTTCAAGCCCCACCGCATGGAAGCCTCGGAGATGGAGTACACCGCCGTCCCCCTTATCCTCGAAAAACTGAAGGAACGCTTCAGAAGGCCCTGAAGCGCGGGGGCGGGGGCGGGGGCGGGAAAAAAGTCTTACGGGGGCGCGGGGAGCGGGGGGAGCGCGGGGAGCGAGGGCGCGCTGGGAGCGAGGACGCCCGGGGCGTGCGCCTGGAAGGTTTTTCCATGGGACGTATCTCCGCAATGCTTTATAAAGAAAGGGGGTAGCGATATGAAAGGGGCAAGGTATCTCAGGAGAAAATCGATAGACACGCAGAAGGACCCGTATCTTTCCAAAGCAAGCCCCGATGACATGTCGTCCTGCACCAAGTGCGGCGCCGTGTACCACGACAAGAGGTGGATGCACAGGGACGACGCCCGGGGCGCCATCCTGAAGGCGACGGGCAAGGCTGTCCTCTGTCCGGCCTGCCAGAAGACAAAGGACGGGTTCGCCAGAGGCTTCGTCACCATTCAGGGCGAGTTCGTAAAGGACCACCGCGAGGAGATACTCAACCTCGTGAGGAACAAGGAGGCGCTGGCCTCACACACAAACCCGCTTGAGCGGATAATGGAGGTGCTGGAGCGGGAGGGTACCATAGAGATAACGACCACGACTGAGAAACTGGCGCAGAGGATAGGCCGTATGCTCTCCAGGACGTTCAGCGGCAGCGTGGAGTACAAGTGGAGCTCGGACGTAAAGCTCGCGCGGGTAGTCTGGACCCGTTGAGCAGGGCCTCGAAACAGGGGCGGCCTTTACAGGCCGCCTTTTTTTTTGCAGTGCAAGCATCCGGAAGGCTGATATAATTGTTTTAGCGGGCTGTTTACCTTGAGTAACTCTGAACAATTCATCCCTGAATTATGCAGAAACGAAAAAGCAAAATGCGATTTTTCTTTTTCTTACATTTTTAGTGCCTTACAGTCATTTAAAATGGCGGCACATCCATGTGCCGAGGAATGCCTGATTAAATCGGGCATTCCCTGAAAGTGTTAAAGGACGGGACGATGAAGGAAGCGCGGCTTTACAGGCCCTCCGGGCGGGGCTACGTCGACTGTTACCTGTGCGAGTTCCACTGCCACATAGCCGAAGGGAAGAGGGGCGTGTGCGGGGTTAGACAGAACTCCGGGGGCAAGCTCTACACGCTGGTCTGGGGCAAGCTGATAGCCGAGAGCATAGACCCGATAGAGAAAAAGCCCCTCTTCCACTTCCAGCCCGGGTCCAGGTCATACTCGATAGCCACGGCCGGGTGCAACTTCAGGTGCCTGCACTGCCAGAACTCGGAGATATCCCAGATGCCGAGGAAGGAGGGCAAGGTTCTCGGCTCCGAGGCGGACCCGGAGGAGGTGGCGGCCGAGGCGTACGAGACGGGGTGTTCGAGCATATCGTACACCTACACCGAGCCTACGATATTCTTCGAGTACGCCTATGACATCGGCGTGCTCGCCAGGCAGAGGGGGCTGAAGAACGTCTTCGTCACCAACGGGTACATGACGACCGAGTGCATAGACGCGATGAAGGGTGTGCTCGATGCGGCCAACGTGGACGTAAAGGCCTTTACCGAGGGCTTCTACAAGAAGGTCTGCGGCGCGCGTCTGGCCCCCGTGCTCAAGAGCATCGAGCGGATGAGGGAGAACGGGGTCTGGGTGGAGATAACGACCCTGGTGATACCCACGCTCAACGACAGCGACGACGAGCTGAGGGAGATAGCGCGCTGGATATACAGGACCGACAGGTCGATGCCGTGGCACATAAGCGCCTTCTACCCCGCCTTCAAGATGCTGGACGTGCCCCCCACCCCGTCCTCGACCATCGAGCGCGCGAGGGAGATAGGGCTTTCCGAGGGGCTCAGGTACGTCTATACCGGCAACATCCCGGGGCTCAAGGGCGAATCCACCTACTGCTGGAGCTGCGGCGCGCTTATCATCGAGAGGGTCGGTTTTACCGTCAGGAGGAACCTCGTGGAGAGGGGCAAATGTCCGGGTTGCAAGGCGAAGATAGACGGTGTGGAGCTGTAAACAATTCAGACGAAAAAGGAGGCTGACATGCTTGCGCAATTCAGCATAACACCTGTCGGAAAGGGCGAAAGCCTCGGGGATGCCATAGCCGGGGTCCTGAGGATCGTCGATTCGAGCGGGCTGGCGTACAAGGCGAACGCCATGGGCACCGTCGTCGAGGGGGACTGGGACGATGTGATGGGCCTCATAAAGAGGTGTCACGATGAGGTGATGAAGTCGGCCCCGAGGCTTATCTCCTGCATACAGATAGACCTGAGGCCGGGCAAGCCGCTCGACAGGCTCACCGAAAAGCTCAAGAGCGTTGAGAAGAGGCTCGACCACCCTGTAAAGCAGTAGGGAGCATCCCTGCCCTTGACCGCCATACGGGCGTTGATGACGGGCAAGGGCCCTGAAGGGTTGCCCTCTCAGGGGAAATGCACTATAATGGCGGCTTGAAACGGGCCCATCGGCTCGGGCGCACCGGTATCGACGGCGCGGCCGCGAAATCCCCATTCAAGATGACTTCCATCATGGAAAAGGGACGCGGCGGGGGTCATGCTGGTCCGGCGGGCAAGAGCGCCCTCGTAAGCCTTGAAAAGGAGGTCGTCGAAGCAAAACATGCTACTAAAACTTGCACTATTCCTTCACATCCTGTCCGCCATCTTCTGGGTCGGCGGCATGCTCTTCCTCGTGGCCGTCATAGCGCCGTACCTGAAGACGCTCAAGGACCCGAGGGACAGATCGAAGATATACCAGGTCGTGGGAAAGCAGTACAGGCGATGGGGGTGGGTGGCGATAATAACGCTCCTTACGACCGGCCCCATAATACTCTACCTGCTCTACGGGCTCAGCGTGCCGATGGCGTTCTCGCCGGGGGTGCACTCGACAGGCTTCGGCAGGGCGCTGGCCATAAAGCTCGGGCTGGTGACGCTTATCGTCATCAGCTCGCTGGTGCACGACTTCTGGCTCGGCCCCAGGGCCAGGAACTCGCCGAACTTCTCGAAGATAGCGAAGATATTCGGGCGCACCAACCTGATAATAGCTCTGCTCATAGTCCTTTTCGCCGTCTTCATAAGGTCGGGAGGCATATAGGCGGATGCACAAGTTCAACCCGGAGCACATAGGCCGCCTGCTGCGGGCGGACCGCCTCGGGGACTCCACCCCGGAGCAGATGCTCCGTTCCCTGGGCCTCAAGGAGGGCGACACCTTCGCCGACGTCGGCTGCGGGCCCGGTTTCTTCACCATACCCGCGGCGCTCATAACCGGCCCCGCGGGCACGGTCTACGCCATAGACACCCAGCAGGAGATGCTCGACAGCCTGCTGGAGCGCAAGCCCCCGGCAAACGTCGTGCCGGTAAGGTCCGGCGAGCACTCCATTCCCGTGCCGGGGTCTTCGGCGGACATGGCGCTCGCGGCGTACGTGCTCCACGAGGCGCAGGATAAGCGCCTCTTCCTCGAGGAGGTAAGGAGGATCATCAGAAAGGGCGGGACCATCGCCGTAATCGACTGGAAGAAGCAGGTCGAGGAGCACGGCCCGCCCGTGGAGGACCGCGTAACCGAAGGTGCGGCCTCCGGGCTCGTCAAGGAAGCGGGCTTTACCGGGGTGAAGACCTCTTCCCTCAACGATTCGCATTACCTCGTCACTGCGGTCAAGGCATAAGCCCCGCGCCTTGCCCTTTCCATTGCATCATCGGGGCATGGAGCGGTATGGGGTATAAGGGAGGTGAGCCGGATGTCCACGGAGATACGGATAGCCGACACCGTGCTTTCGCTGATAAAGGGCGACATCACGGAGCAGTCCACGGAGGCGATAGTAAACGCCGCGAACTCGCGGCTCGCCGGCGGCGGGGGCGTTGACGGTGCCATACACCGCGCCGCAGGCCCCGAGATAATGAAGGAATGCGCTGCCATCGGCAACTGCCCCACCGGGGCCGCCGTCATGACCACGGCGGGCAGGCTCGCCGCCAGTAAGGTCATCCACACCGTGGGGCCGATATACAAGGACGGCCGCCACCACGAACAGGAGCTCCTTGCCGGGGCGTACCGTTCGAGCCTGAAGCTCGCTTCCGAGAACGGGCTTAAGACCATAGCCTTCCCATCCCTGAGCACCGGGGCCTACGGCTACCCGACAGAGGAGGCCTCGAAGACGGCCCTTTCCACGGTCATCGACTTCATAAAGAACAACCCCAACGCCTTCACGCTCGTCCGCTTCGTCCTCTTCTCCGACTCCGACTACGAGACCTACCGCAAGACCCTCGAAGAGATAACCGCCTGAGGGCCCCTCCCCACGCCCTGACAGGCCGGGCCGGAGCCCCCACAGGAGGCGGGAGGACGCCCAGGGCGCTTCAGTGGGCACGAAGGCGGGCCCGGCGCGGCGAGGTGACCCTTCGCGGGCTCACAGTATACGGCCGCCGGGCAACATAGCCCTCTTACTCCCCCACCTTCGCCAGCAGCCCCCGTTTCTTTACGGCGCGGAAGTTCCACCAGAAGAACAGAAGAGATACCGTTATGTATATCACGTTGAGCCCGGCGGCCCAGAGCATGTGACTGACTGGAAAGCCACCGCCGGAGATGACCTGCCTCATACCCTCGAAGACGTGGGCGGAGGGGATGCACCAGGCCACTGCCTGCAGCCAGCCGGGCAGGACGGAGACCGGGTAGAAGACGGCGGAGAAGGGCTGGAAGAGCAGGGCTATGCCCCAGGCGAGCACCTCGGCCTCCTGCCCGAAACGCAGTATCAGCGCCGTGGTCACGATGCCTATCGACCAGCCCATGACGATCAGGTTCAGGATAAGCGGTATGAGCGGGAAGCCGAGCAGGAATATGTCGAAGGAGTAGAAGACCCACGCCAGCGTTACCATCACCGTCGAGGTGAATATCAGCTTTATGACGCTAAGGAGCATCAGCGAGGCCACGTACTCTGCGGGGGAGAACGGGCTTACGAATATGTTCAACAGGTTCCTCGACCATACGTCCTCGAGGAAGGA
>JBHHYT010000110.1:0-6249 GCA_046757705.1 Thermodesulfobacteriota bacterium | reverse complement strand
CCTTAACATACTGTCCGAATTTTGGGGACCACCTCTGTATAAGGAGGTCCGGGAGCGCACAGCCTTATGGGAACCCTGTAAGGCTGTGAGGCTCAGTGCGGATGCGGGGGACCTGTCTGACCCGGGCAAGGCCTCGACCATTAAGACCGGAGGCCTTACTTCAACGGGAACAGGCGTTAAGCAGGTACCGCCACATCATACTGTGGGTGTTGAAGAACGAACCGTTCAGGATAGGACGAGAGAGTAGAATATGCCGCACCGGGGAGGTGCTGCAGGTGGCATACAAACGATATCCCAGGGCGTTTTTCAGAGGGGATGGATCTGTTATAAGAACCTGCGGAAAGCAGGGATGGTACGGCAAGGGATGGAGGCCCTGGAGCACGCCCGACGCCTCGATTTTAAAGCAAAAAGAGGGGGCAGGCACAAGACCGGGCGGTTACGTTTCAGCCCCAGGGCCCCGGTCAACCCCCCTGCCGGGGGTTCGACCGGGTGCTCACCGGCGAGCCTTTTTTTCTGCGTTACGTGGAGACACCCCGCCGTGGCGGAGAGTTTCCGGCGGCCCGCCCTGTCCATGGCAAGGCCGAAGATGGCCCCGGCGTCAGGAAGAGCCGTTATCCGAATCCGTATCCTTCTTTTTGTCCGCCTCTTCCACGCTGCAGCAAGAGTGGGGCTCTACCTTCAAGGCGTCCCGCTCGTTCTCCTCCGTGTAATGTATCCATCCCCTCTTCATCCTCTCCATGAAACTGTCGTCAAGGACGAAACCGGACTTGACCATCCACTTCTCTATGGCCTCCTCGCAACATTCAACCAGGTCGTACTCCACAAAGACATCCCTGTTTTGAGCGTCTATGCGGATGTCGATTACGCCGTGCACCTTTTTAATCAGCTCCTTCCACTCATCCGGCCCTCCGCCAGGCCCTTCTTTGTACTTGATGTGGTGGTGTTTTATATCCGACATATTGCACCTCCCCTCTGCGGTTTCATCTTATGATCGAAGATCCATAGTTGCAGTAATATTGCCGGCCATGAACAGCCTTTCCTTTCCATGGGGGCTGTCCGTAAGATCATTTTTTTCTGAGGCCGAGAATATATTGCCTCGCCGCGATAGCCGCCTTGGCGCCCTCGCCAGAGGCGATGATGATCCTCTTGCCGAAGGCGCTTGTAACGTCCCCGGCGGCGAATATTCCCGGATGTGTGGTGGAGCAGTCCGGGTTTATGATAATCTCGCCCTTTCCATTCAGACCGGCCAGATGAGAGACTATCGAAGAGTTGGGCTGCAGCCCTATCGCTACAAAGACGCCTTTGACAGGGATGCCCTCTTCCGTCTTTTCAGCCCTCTTCCTGATGGTGACGCCGGAGAGCGCACTGTCGCCGGTGAAGCCTGTGACGTTATACCCTTCATATTTATGCAAATTCTTGAACTTGCCGAGCCGCTCGATTATGACCGGGTCGGCCGAGAGTCTGGACGTGGATATGAGGTGTATGTTCTTTGCCACGGTATGCAGGTTCTCGACGATCTGCAGCGCGGAATTGCCGCCCCCTACAACCGCCACGTCCTCGCCCTGAACAAACCCTATGTCCTGTATGTTACCGTAAAAGACCCCCCTTCTCTGAAACTCCTCCTCGCCCGGCACGTGCAGTCTTCTGCGTGTCATGCCGGTTGCCACGATAAGCGTCTTTGTCGAGTACTTCTTCAGCTCCGAAGTCGTTATGTCGAACCCCCCGGCGGTGGCCTCCACCTTCTCCACCTTGCTCATCAGGTGGCCCAGGTAATAGGAACGGATCAACTGCTCCTTGAATTTTTCTATGAGCTCGGGGCCCGTTATGAAGTCATAGCCCATATAATTCTCTATCATCGTGCTGTCGATGGCCTGCCCCCCGAGGTCACCGGTTATGAGAAAGGCATCTATCTTGAGGGTGGCCGCATAGACCCCGGCCGTAAGGCCCGCGGGGCCGCCCCCTATGATTATCAGGTCATAGGATGTGCGCTTCAGGCCGCCCCCCTTTGTTTTGAGGAATATATCGCGACAGCCTTCCGAACAGAAGTAATATGTCTCGTCCGTAGATTCGATCCTGAGGGCGTCGTCTTCCTGAACGGACATGTTGCATACCGGGTCCCTTTGCATGGATTGTCAACTCCTCCTTATTCAAGACCGCAAGAAGACAGGCCGTCGTTATGCTTGAACTATAAAATATAAATCTTTAAACCGGACCGACCCGTACCGCAGGCCCTGTATCCGAGTATAACGACAGTCCTTAAACCAACGCATAGATATCGGGTATACGGAGTTTGGGCTTCCAGTAGAAGGGATGCGCCGCGCCTTCAAATACCTGCTTCTGCTCGGTGATGCTCCCGAGTACCGTCTCAAGGGGCGAACCCTTGAAGTCGTTGCCGAAGGCGCCGTTCCTTACGGCCTCCACAATCTCCATAACCCCCCTGCGGATGGAACGGAATGCCTTGAGGCGCGCGGGGCTGTCCACAAACCAGGTATTGTAGACCGATTCCCTGTCTTCTTTGTAGCGAGATATCAATCCATGCAGGTCTTTTTCCTGTAAAATCACTCGTTGACTCCATAGATATTTATCATACCGGTCCCGCGCCGCTCCATCGTTTGAGAAGAAGGGAAAAGACGGACCGGGGTCGGGCCCCTAACGGAAGTAGGCGTTGAGAACGTACTGCTGCATCATCCTGTGGGTGTTGAAGAACGAGCCGTTGAGCGCCGCCGTATGCAGCATCACGTTGATGAAGCGGTCCCGTTCGTTGTAATACATCGGGAGGATAACCCTCTCCAGTTTGTCATAAAGAGAGGCGGCGTCCTTCGGGCGGTCGTCGCCCGCGCCATCCTCCACCTTCTCTCCGATAGACCATCCGGTTACGCCTTCTATACAGCCCTCGATCCACCACCCGTCAAGGATGCTCAAGCTCGGCACGCCGTTGAGCGCCGCCTTCATCCCGCTCGTGCCTGAGGCCTCGAGCGGGGGCTTCGGGGTATTGAGCCAGAGGTCCACGCCCGAGGTCATCATCCTTCCGAGCCCCAGACCGTAATTGTCGAGGTAGGCGACCTTCACATTCTCCATGAGGGAGGCCTTTATCCCGAAGATGCGTTTTATTATCTCCTTGCCGCCCATATCCTGCGGATGGGCCTTCCCGGCGAAGACTATCTGCAGGGGCCCGGCCTTTGAGGCGATAGACTTAAGGCGTTCCATATCGTCGAAGATGAGGTCGGCCCTCTTGTAGGCGGCGGCGCGCCTGGCAAAGCCTATGGTGAAAACGTCCACGTCCATCCCCGCGTTTGTCTCCTGATTCACACGGCGGATGAGCCCTTTCTTCGCCTCCATGTGCGCCAGCCATACCTCTTTCTTTGGTATGTTCAGGGCGTACCTGAGGCTGAAGTTGTCCTTCTTCCAGCCGGGGATATGGCGGTTATAGAGCCCCTCGAAGGGCCCTGACGCCCAGGTAGCGGCGTGGACCCCGTTCGTTATGGCGTCGATGGCATAACCGGCGAACATGAGCCTCGAGACCTCGCCGTGTCTCTTGGCCACACCGTTGACATACCGGCTCAGGTTAAGCGCCAGGTATGTCATGTTGAACATCTTACCCGTGCCGAAGATGTCCTTGACCTCGGAAAAGTCCTTGAGGTGCTCCACCTCCCGGCCCGCGAGTTCCATGCAATCGACGCAGAAAACATCCTTCATCCGGGCTACGTCGTCGCGGTAGCCCAGCACCCGGTCCATGAGCTCCAGCGGGAACTGGTCGTGCCCGGCGGGGACAGGGGTATGGGTCGTGAAAACACACCTTGCCCTTACGGCCTCGATGTCCTCGCGGCTGAAAGACTGCCGGCCGGCCTTGTCCGCCTCTTCGTCAAGCAGCTCGAGTGTGAGAAGTCCCGCGTGCCCCTCGTTCATATGGTAACGCCCGACCCCCTCGTAGCCCAGCGCGCGGAGCATTCTCACCCCGCCCATACCGAGGACTATCTCCTGACAGAGCCTGTAGTGCCTGTCGCCTCCGTAAAGGAAGTGCGTTATGGTCCTGTCCCAGTCGGTGTTCTCGGGGAGGTCGGCGTCGAGGAAATAGACAGGCACGATGTAGCCGCCTGCGCCCCTGACCTCATACCGCCATGCCCTTAGCCACACCGTGCGCCCCTCGATGGTCACCGCGGCGCGCTGTGGCATCTCCTCGAGGAAGTCATCGACGGCCCAGCGCACGGGCTCCTCGGTCTGCCAGCCGTCGGGGCCGAGCCTCTGGTAAAAATATCCCTTCCTGTAAAGGATGGTAACGGCGACCATGGGCACGCCGAGGTCCGCCGCGGCGCGGATGGTGTCGCCCGCGAGCACGCCGAGACCCCCGCTGTACGTGGGCATCCCGGCCTCGAGGCCTATCTCCATGGAGAAGTAGGCGACCGAGCGTCTCCTGCCCGCCTCGGCCCGCCTCGAGATATACCTCTCAGGGCCCTTCTCGAACTTCTCCCTGCACCCCTTGCCGCAGAAGTAATATCGGGCCCCTTTGTATTCGACCTTCTCCGGGGCCTTTTCAGCGCCTACGGTCATCCTGCAGACCGGGTCTACGGCCATAGGGAACCTCCTCATACCCTGCCTCGGCCCCGAAGGGGGCCAACGGGCATATAAAAAAAGCGGAAACTCGGGCCACGCTATCCCAGGGGCCGCACCCTCGCGAAGACGCCGGCTGCCGGGCACGCCCTTCCACCCCAGCTATAACAGGCGTGTCAACGCCCGGCCGCAAAAAACCTATTCACCCTCGCCCGTGTACTTTGCCGGCTCTTTTGCGAACTTCTCCTTGCAGCCTTCGCTGCAGAAGTAATAGGTCCTGCCCTCATACTCCACCTTGCCGGTGGCGTCTTCCTCTTTGATATCCATTCCGCATACGGGGTCTAAAGCCATGGTATCCTCCTTTGCCTGTTTTGAGGTTGATAGATCCGACCGGCGGTATCCCTTTCACACCGGAGGCGCCCTGCGGGACGGCCATGCGCCGCCCTACGGGCCCTCCACTATAAGCCTTCCCCTGAACATGCCCATCTGACAGGCGAATTCATACTCGCCCCTTTTCTCAGGCGTAAATTCAACGATGACCTTCTCTCCCTCGGGAAGGAGCGTGGAGACCTTGAAGTCCTTGAAGACCACACGCTCCGAGCATGGAGAGGACTCACGGCGTTCGAAGACAAAGCGGACGGGTTTGCCCGCCTTCACCACGATAACATCTGGTGTGTACCCGCCCTTTACGACTATAAACGCCTCCTGCACCCCGCCCGTAACCCCGGCCACCTCGCCCTTCTTCTTCGAGAACCAGAAGTACCATGCCACGAGCGCTATCAGCGCGAACCCCGTGATATCAACTATGACCTTCGTAATCATCGCTTCACCTCCCGCGGCTTCCACATCCTGAGGCGGTTGGCGTTCGTGACGACGGTCAGAGAGCTGAAGGCCATGGCAGCCCCGGCTATTATGGGCGAAAGGAGTATGCCGAAGAAGGGGTAGAGCAGCCCCGCGGCCACGGGGATGCCGAGGCCGTTGTATATAAAGGCGCCGAAGAGGTTCTCTTTTATGTTCCTCATGGTGCCACGTGACAGCTCTATGGCGGTGGCGACCTTGCCGAGGCTTCCCTTTACAAGGGTAATATCCGAGGCCTCTATGGCAACGTCCGTACCCGTGCCTATGGCCATGCCTATGTCGGCCTGCGCCAGCGCCGGGGCGTCGTTTATCCCGTCGCCCACCATGGCGACCTTCTTGCCCTCGAGTTGGAGCAATTGGACCTGATGGGCCTTGTCCTGCGGCACGACCTCGGCCATCACCCTGTCTATGCCGACCTCCCCGGCGATGGCCCGGGCGGTGCGCTCGTTGTCGCCGGTGATCATCACCACCTCGAGGCCGAGCCTTTTAAGCGCCTTTATCGCCTCGACGGAGTCCTCCTTGACCGTATCGGCAACGGCTATAAGACCGGCCAGTTTACCGTCCACGGCCGCGTACATGGGGGTCTTGCCCTCGTCGGCAAGCCTCTCGGCCTCCTTATCGACCCCCGCCAGACCGATCTTTCTGGTGCGCATGAGCTTAAGGTTTCCCAGAAGGAGCCTCCTGCCCCCCACCAGGGCCTCTACCCCGTGGCCGGGTATGGCCTTGAACTTGTCCGCCTCGATGAGCTCAAGCCCCCTCTCCCGGGCCCCTTCCACGATAGCCTCCCCGAGCGGATGCTCGGAGCCCCTCTCCACCGAAGCGGCGTACACGAGGAGGTCGTCC
>JBHHYT010000109.1:0-6293 GCA_046757705.1 Thermodesulfobacteriota bacterium | reverse complement strand
CCAACGCGAGCAACGAGATGGCGCGTCTCGCCACGGAATTGAAGGACCTCGTGGCCAACTTCACCATCGCCGGGGAACACTCCGGCGGGCAGGGGCCGACGACGGCCAGGAACATACCTTCCAGGGAAAGAAAGCTCCGTGTGATAGAGGGGAGCTCCAGCCATGAAGCTGTAACCCGCCTCGCATCCAACGATTGAACGAGGGCCGTCTCAGGCCCTGACACCTTCCGCCCCCTGACCATCAGGGGGCTTCTCTTTTTTCAGGACCCTCGCGCATCCGGTATACTTCCCGTATGGCGGCGCGGATATTCATTTGATTTTACAGTAGAACCCTTTTTTGGCATAATACGATGAATATCAAGACAAAAAAGCCGCCCACGAACCTCATGGAGATAGAAAGCCGATGAGAATACCCGCCCCTGCCAGAGCTTTTTTCATCATTCTTATCCTTGTCCTGTTGTGCGTCCATCCAGCCGCCGCCCTCTCGCAGGGGCCTCCGCCCGCGCTCGTGGTGGTCTCGCAGGTGAAGTCCGGCATGATAACGAACCGCACCGAGTTCGTCGGGACCGTCTACTACAGGGTGGTCTCGGACGTGGCCGCCGAGGTCTCCGGCAAGGTCGTGGAGGTAGGGTTCGAGGAGGGGGACAGGGTGAGGAAGGCGGGGGTGCTCGTGCGCCTCGACGCCGGCCTTCTCGAAAAATCCATCAAGTCCACCAGGGCCTCTTTCGAGCAGGCCCTCGCCGGGCTCGAGAAGGCGGAGCTCGGCTTCAAGAGGGTAAAGCCTCTTTACGAGCGCAAGCTCGCCTCCGGGCAGGCATACGACGACAGCAGGCTGAACGTTAAGGTGCTTGAGAAGAAGGCCGCATCCATGGAGGCGGCCCTCGAAGGGCTGCGTGTGGAGCTCGGGAAGAAGTCGATAACGGCCCCGTTCGACGGGGTGGTGCTCAGGAGGTACGTGGACGAGGGCGAGTGGGTCGCCCCCGGCACCCGGGTGGCGGCAGTAGCCGAGTACGGGGTGCTCGACGTTGTGGTCAACGTCCCCGAGGACGTGATGAGGTCGGTAAAGACCGGCATGGCCGTGGAGGTGGCCGCGGGCGGAGGCAAGGCGCAGGGGAAGGTAACCGCCGTGGTGCCGAGCGGGGACGTAAAGACGCGCACCTTCCCCGTAAAGATAAGGGTCAAGAACGACGGCTCGATGGCCGGGGGCATGGACGCGAAGGTCAGTTTGCCCAGGGGCCCGAAGGTCAGCGCGTTCATGGTGCCCAGGGACGCCCTTGTCTCCAAGTTCGGCTCTACCGTAGTCTTCGTCGTGGCCGATGGCAAGGCGAAGATGATACCAGTGCAGGTCGCCGGGTACTCCGGCGCCACCGCCGGCGTTAGGGGCAAGGGGCTCGCCGCAGGCATGAAGGTCGTGATAAAGGGCAACGAGAGGCTGATGGACGGTTTTCCGGTCAACGTGCAGGGCGGCTAACAGGGGTCAGGCAATGGACATAGTAAGCTTCGCCATACGAAGGCCGGTGGCCGTCATAGTCGGCGTCATACTCATCGTCCTGTTCGGGGTTCTGGGCCTGCGCGCCATGCCGTACCAGCTCTCCCCGGAGGTGACCGAGCCGGAGATAACCGTGACCACGGTCTGGCTCGGCGCCACGCCTTACGAGATAGAGCGCGAGATTGTCGAGGAGCAGGAGAAGGTCCTCAAGGGCATCCCCGGGCTCGTCGACATGGAGAGCTCGTCATTCAACAACCAGGGCTCCATAACGCTGCGCTTCGAGATAGGCACGAGCGTGGACGACGCGCTCCTTCGCGTATCTAACAAGATAAACGAGGTCCATTCCTACCCTGTAAACGTGGAAAAGCCCGTCATAAACGCCACGGGCGCGGCCACCTCTCCCGTCATCTGGATGATACTCAAGACAAGGCCCGGCAACACCGCCTCGGCGAGCACCTACAGGACGTTCTTCGAGAACGAGGTGCGCCAGCACCTCGAGAGGGTGGAGGGCGTGGCGGACCTGTTCATCGCCGGCGGCACCGAGAGGGAGATGCACATCGTCGTGGACCCGGACGCCCTGGCCGCGTACGGCCTTACCGTGGAGGGCCTCATGCGCACGGTCTCCGCGGAGAACGTCAACATCTCCGCCGGGACCATGGGCGTGGACAGGAGGGACTACAGGATAAGGACGGTCGGGGAGTTCGACTCGCCCGGGGATATAGAGCGTATAGTCGTGAAGTCGACCGGGCGGGAAAGGGTGCTCCTCTCGGACGTCGCCTCCGTCAGCTTCGGCTACAGGAAGGCCGACGTCGCCATGATACACAACGGCCGGGAGGGCATAGCCATAGGCATAAAGCCGCAGTCGGGGACCAACATACTCGACATGACCGGCAGGGTAGAGCGGGTCGTAACCCGGCTTAACGACGGCAAGCTCAAGGCAAAGGATATCTACCTCGACTGGGTCTACGACCAGAGGCCGTACATAGACGGGGCCATAGACCTCGTGCGCAGGAACATACTCATCGGCGGCGTGCTTGCCGTGGTGGTGCTCTTCGTATTTCTGGGCAGCGTCTCGGCCACGGTGGTCGTGGCCACCGCCATCCCCATAAGCATCCTCGGCAGCTTCATCGTGATGAACGCGCTCGGAAGGAACCTGAACGTGATAAGCCTTGCGGGCATCTCCTTTGCCGTGGGCATGCTCGTGGACAACGCCATAGTCGTCCTTGAGAACATAGACCGGCACAAGAAGCTGGGCAAGAGTGCGTTCGACGCCGCCTACGAGGGCGCCAAAGAGGTCTGGGGCGCGGTGCTCGCCTCCACGGTCACCACGGTGGCGGTCTTCCTTCCCGTGGTCTTCATCCGGGAGGAGGCGGGGCAGCTCTTCAGGGACATCGCCATAGCCATCACGACCTCCGTTACGCTGAGTCTGGTCGTCTCCGTGCTCGTCATCCCCATGCTCTCCAAACAGCTGTACACCCTTGCCGGGGAGGCGAAGGGCGCGGCTGGGCGCAACGCCATCGCCCGCACCGGCGCAAGGCTCGTGGAGTGTATAATGGCGCTGGTGCGTTTCTCCATAAGGAGCACGGGTACGAGGGTCGCCACGGTAGCCGTGCTAACGGGCTTCGCCGTCCTCTCGGTCGTCTCCCTGTTCCCGAAGATGGAGTACCTGCCGCAGGGCAACAGGAACCTCCTCATAAGCATACTCGTGCCCCCGCCGGGCCTTTCGTACAAGGAGAGGGAGGCGATAGGAGGCCAGCTCTTCTCCATGGCCAAGCCGTACATCGGCAAGGAGTCCTACCAGGGGGTGCCCGGCATAAAGAACATGTTCTACGTCGGCTCCGGCCAGATAATGCTCTTCGGCGCGATAAGCAGCCAGGAGCAGAACGCGCGCGCCCTGCTGCCCGTATTCAGCCGGTTCATCTTCAGCATCCCCGGCATGTTCGGCATAAGCACGCAGGCGGGCATATTCCAGACCAACCTCGGACGCGGCAGGACCATCGACGTGGACATCAGCGGAGAGGATATAAACAAGACGGTGCAGGTAGGCGGCATGATGTTCGGCATGCTCAAGCAGCGGATACCCGGGGCGCAGATACGCCCGATACCGTCGCTCGAGCTCCTGTACCCGGAGGTGAGGATAATCCCGGAGCGAGGCAGGCTCAAGGCCGCGGGCATGAGCGCCCGGGAGCTCGGCGTAAGCCTCGACGTGCTGATGGACGGGCGCAAGATAGGGGACTTCAAGCAGACCGGGCAGAAGAAGATAGACCTTGTGATGATGGCCTCCGGGGCGCGCATAGAGACCCCGGAGGAGCTCTACGAGGCTCCGGTGGTCACCTCCGGCGGGCGCACGGTGCCCGTCTCCTCGCTCTCCGGGCTCGTGCGTACCTACGGCATACCGCAGATACGCCACCTGGAGAGGCGAAGGACGGTGACGTTGCAGATAACGCCGCCCGTGGAGATGCCCCTTCAGGAGGCGATGGAGCTGATATCCGATGGCATCATACCGGAGCTTGGAGCCAAGGGGATGCTCACCGGCACGGAGATAGGCTTGAGCGGTGCGGCGGACAAGCTCACGGAGACGCGCCTTGCCCTGCAGTGGAACTTCGTGCTCGCCGCCGTCATCACGTACCTGCTCATGAGCGCCCTCTTCGGGAACTTCATCTACCCGCTGATCATCATGTTCACAGTGCCTCTGGCCGCCTCCGGCGGGTTCATCGGCCTAAAGCTCGTAAACCTGCTGCTGACGGCCCAGCCCCTCGACGTGCTGACCATGCTCGGTTTCGTCATCCTCATAGGCGTTGTGGTCAACAACGCCATACTTATCATCCACCAGACGCTGAACAACATCCGTTTGCACGGGATGGAGCACAGGGAGGCGGTGCTCGAGAGCACGCGCACGAGGCTGCGCCCCATATACATGAGCGCAACGACGAGCATCTTCGGCATGCTGCCCCTTGTCGTGGCCCCGGGGCCGGGCTCCGAGCTTTACAGGGGCCTCGGGAGCGTCGTGCTCGGCGGTCTCGCCGTCTCCACGATATTCACCGTCTTCATCATCCCGGCGCTCCTCCTCTTTGTCGTAAGGATGGAGAAGGTGGGGAAGAAGCAGGGGGAGGGGCGGGATTAGTCCTTTTCATAGGCCGCCGGGCCGGGCAGTCCGGATAAAAAAGACCCCCCCTTTTTTCAAGGGGGGGTCTTACATTTACAGGGCGGTCATGGCTTCTAAAACCTCTGGTAGAGCCAGGCGATGCGGCCTACGATGAAGTCCTCGCAAAGGCTATTCGACGGGATGGTCGTCTCGGGAAAGGCCGGGTTGTCGTGCTTTAGGACTATGCCGTCGGGGCAGGTGAAGAGCCTCTTTACCGTGACCCCCTCGTAGTTGTACCAGACCGCGTAAAGCCCCCCGCTGACAAGGCGGCGGTCTTTCCTGTTCACGCCAACCGTGGCCCCGTCGAGTATGGTGGGGCTCATGCCGTCCCCGCTCACCCTGAACGCGATATGCCCGGCCTCGGAATCCTTCCTCGGTATGAGTATGGAGTCTATCGGCTCCGAGCCGCCGGGAAATGCCTTGTCGTATACCTTGACCTCGACGAAGTCATCCGCACAGGCCTCCCCTGATTCCCCCTTCGCCCCCTTCGCCTCGTTCGAGCTCTGCACGTCATAGATGGCAGTCGGGCCTTTGCCCGAAAGCAGCCACTCGAGCGTAACGCCTCCGGACGCGGCTATGTTACGCAACGATGTAATGTCAGGGCTACGTTTGTTCTTCTCGTAATCACTGATGGTTGCGACCCGGGAGAAGCCCAGTTTTTTAGCGAAATCAGCCTGATTCAGATGCAGGATGTTGTCGCGGATGTACCTGATTCGTTCACCTAGGGTTAACATTGCTACACGTTTTGTAAATGGGGCTTGACAAATGTTACGCAATATGGTAAATTGCTTTCAACGCAACATGTTGAAAAATAAGGGTTTTTATTTTTTGGCAATTTGTTTATAGCATTTTCCCGGGTTCAGGTCAATAGCAAGCGTCTGGTTATAGGTAAATTTTTGTGATTTTAGAGCAGTCGGCTGAGAGGCTGGTATCGGTCTTAAAGGGGCGTGTGGAATGGAGGTGTTAAGGCTGAAGATGGATATCGGTAGAATATATTTGGGGGTGCATAGTTTATGAATCTGGATTATTCGGAGATTTCCGAGAGGATGCTGAGGGCTGGAGGTATCATGAACAGCTCACAGCTGGCAAGGGTGCTCGGGGTGACGCCTCAGGCGCTCTCGAACTACAAGAAACGGGGCGGGCTTCCCACGAGCCTGCTCTTCAAGTTCGCCGCCATCTACGAGGTATCTGTCGACTGGCTGATAACCGGGGAGGGTGAGATATTCAGGGCCGCCGAACAGGACGCCCCCTACTCCGGCAACGCCTCCATCGAGCTTACTGGGTTTACAGATGAAGAGACGACCTATATCGGCAAGCTCCTCGATGTGCTGAGACATTCGGAGGAGACGGTCGTAAGGGCCGTAAAATCGAGCATAGACGCCTTCCTCGATGCCTCGTATCCTGAGAAGAAGTAGCCAGCCACCGCATACGCCCCTCCGGGCCGGGCCGTGGATGTCCACCCCCCGCGACGCCGCCTCTGTGAAATAACTTGCCAAGCGATTTAAAGGTATGTTATATATTTTGGATTGCTCGGAGCTATTGACATGATCGGGGCGTGGCTCAGCCTGGTAGAGCACCGCGTTCGGGACGCGGGGGTCGGAGGTTCAAATCCTCTCGCCCCGACCAGTTTTAAAATATAATAAAAAAGGGCCACGGGGTC
>JBHHYT010000108.1:0-6344 GCA_046757705.1 Thermodesulfobacteriota bacterium | reverse complement strand
CCTCCGCTACGCCGGCTAAATCTGGCTCCGCTCCGGGCGGCCATTCATCCCCGAGCTTAAAAGCTCGGGGTTTTCTGACCGATTTGATAAACTTATCCGGGTAATGAACTTATCCGGCGGGTTCAAGGCACCGCCTTCATCCCAGGACCTGGCCCCTGAAAAACAAAAAACGCCTTCCAGGGAGATTTACCCATAGAAGGCGCGTCGAGATGGACTGCTCAGGGGTAGCTTCTAAACGTCTACGTGAAGCTGTTAAAGCAAGGGCGGCTGGCCGCAGCTGTCAGATCGGCCGAAAGCTGCGACGAAGGCCACCTGATTAATTTATACCTGATTCCGCGGATAAAGTCAATCGGCCGGTTGTGAAATTCGCGGCCTCTTTTGGCAGAAAAATTGGAAGGAACAAGTGCCTGTCGGGAGGTCGCCCGTGACCAGAGCCCGGGTGGCCTTCATAACCGGCAGGCCCGTCTCAACCCTGAACCCTGTTCTTGCCGAGATGTTTCGCCTTGTAAAGGGCGTCGTCGGCCTTCTTCACGAGCTCTTCAACGCTTTTCGCGTCAACAGGGAAAGAGGCGACACCTATCGTAATGGTAATCCTCCCGAGAGGCTGGGTCTCTTCCTTCTCGAACTCCCGGCACTCGATGGAGGCCCTCACGTGCTCGGCCGCCTTCATGGCGCTGTTCTTGTCGGTCCCGGGCAGTATCACCGAGAACTCCTCGCCCCCGTACCTGCACACGACGTCCGAGCCCCTCAGGGCATTGCGGACCGTCTCGGCCAGGGCCCGCAACAGGGTGTCTCCCATCGGGTGGCCGTGGGCGTCGTTGTACTTCTTGAAGTCATCAAGGTCCAGGATGAGCACGGAAAACGGGATGCATGTCTTCGACGAGTTGGAGATCTCCTCTTTGAGCCTGTTATAGAAGTACCTGTGGTTGTAAAGGTTGGTCAGCCCGTCCCTGTAAGAGAGGTCTTCGAGCATCCTGGCGGTGGTCTCGAGGCTCGTGGTCTTTTGAAAGAGCCGTTCCCTCATTATGTTGAGGTCGTCGGCAAGGTCCGCGAGCTCGTCAGCCGTACCAATCTCTATCTTGTTCGTGAGGTTGCCGGAGGCTATCTCCTTGGCCCCGTTCCTCAAGGTCCTTATGGACAGTACCATCGTCCTGAAAAGGACCAGCCATATCAGCACGAAGGAGAGGCCGCCGAGGATGAAGACCGCGATGCGGAATTTGACGAAGTCGCCCACCACCAGAGATATGTCCGTGGAGGACCGTTTTATCTCCTCGGAGTGGAGGGCGTCTATCTCGTAGATCAAGACCTTGAGGCGTTCCAGGCCATCCGGGTCTATCCTGTAACCTATCCCGGCTATCTCGTTGTAAACGGAGTATATCTCGGCAATAAGCTTTCTCTCTCTCAGGTCCTCGTGCTCCTCCGAAGCGAGCTCAATAACGGCCGTCTCAAAATCCCTGCCCCCGGCCCTTATGATCGCCTCCAGCTGAGGGGAAGACGGCAGCCTGGACAACGAATAAAGGCTGTCAAAAGACTTGAGCAGCTCGCTGAACTCCATCCCCTCTTTTTCGAGCTTTATTATCTTCCGGCTCTCCTGGACAACCTGCCGGAGGCTTATGTATCCGGTAGTGACAAACATGAGAAGCATCATGAAGAGCGCGCTGTAAGTGCCAAGCAACCTCTGCGATATGCTCAGGGGCATACTCCCTATGAAGAAGTAGGCGATAGACATGATGCTGGCGGCCCTCAACACCTGTACAGGCACCCCCGTATATTGGAAGAACGTGTTCTGGTTGAGACTGGCGGACAGAAGAAACTCTCCCTGCGGCACAACGAGGCCTGAGAATACGCCGTATATGATAAGCAGATAGAAGCACTGCTTGAAGTACCACTGGTGGTTCTCGGGGAGCATGGACCTGTATGTCTGCCTGGAGATGCCGTAGAAGGCCACGGCAGAGAGTACGGCCGAGGGGAACCCCAGGAAGTACCTGGCCGCGCTCTCGATGGCGACGAGGTCTGCCCCCCTGCCGAGGGCGATCGTAGTTGCGATGACGGGCGCAGAAAAAAGACATATGGCAAGAAGCCACAGGCGCTTCCTGTCAGGGGCCCTGTTGCCCATAAAGGTCTTGAAGAAAAGCTGAAATCCGAAGACGAGAAGGAAGGAGAAGGACAGAACAAGCAGATAGAGCCGCATCTTCATGGCCAGGGCGTCCATCGGGGGCCCGTGGGTCTGCACCTTGAACAGGTGGTAGGTGTCCATGCACTCTACGGTGCCGTGCAGGAGCGAGAAAGCCAGAAAATTCAAGAATACTCTCTTCAAGCCCAAGGACTTAAGGGGCCTGAGGCTGAAGAGAATAGCGAGGGCTATGTAAAAGAAGCTGAAGCCGTATACAAGGAAGATCGCAACAAGATTCTTTTCCAGAAAAGCGCTGATTCCCATCGGGTATATTGCTCCGGAAAAAAGGTATCGTTATAAACATGATCGGAAAGACAGGTCTCTCCGCCCTGCGTTCCCTGTATCAGACTTCGACAAGCCTGATAAGGTATATCAAATATTGATTTTGCTCAATTTCCGGTTAAAGTATCTCAAAAATTCGAATAGTGTCAAGCGAAACCGGCGCTCTTCGAGCTCCAGCAGGTCAATCCTTCCGCAATACAGACGGTGTTCACCCCGAGGCGACGCGGCAACATCGCGGTGCTGCAGGAAGATCCGCGCGGACATCGAAGGCTTCTCTATACGTGGCGCGAAGGAGAGACCCGGTCGATCCCGAAGATGGTCCTGCGCCGGTAAGCACACGTGAGTCCACGCTACGCAAAGAAGCAGGCAAGCTGAAACGGTATCGGCTGACATGGTCGTGGAGGTTGGTATTTGCAAAGGTGCCTTGCGAAGGGTCGATGCTCGACTCCAGCGCAGGGGCGGCTCTGGCGAGAAGGCATCTTCGGCCGGTTCCGGGAAGTAGTGTCGATGCAAGGCAGCAGCGGTATCGAGCGAATGTGTTGCCTTGCCCAGGCGAGCAGGGCTGGCTTCTACCGGTAAGGGACGCAAGTTCAAAAAGGGCCGGACGGCGGCAGGGGCGCCGGCGCCTTTCGGGCTCAGAGCCTGTGGACTATGCGGGCATAGAGTTCCGGGAGCTTTTTTGCGAGCATATCGACGTCCGGCACGACGGCGTAGTTGCCGCGGCCGAAAAGCCTCGGCAGGTAGTCCCCGCCCTCGGTGTCGACCGTAAGGCAGAAGGGCACGATGCCCTCGCCCTCGGCCTCCTTGAGCGCCATCCTCGTATCCTCGATCCCGTACCTCCCCTCGTATACGTCGATATCGTTCGGCTTGCCGTCGGAGAGGAGAAAGAGGAGCCGGGACCTGGTCTTTTCCTTCTTGAGTATCTCGGTGGCGTGGCGCAGGGCCGGGCCCATCCTCGTGTACGAGTACGGTATGAGCCCGCCTATCCTGCCGCTCACCTTCTCCCCGTAGTTCTCGGAAAAGCCCTTCACGCGGAAGAACCGGCAGCCCTTGCGCGTCTTGCCGGAGAACCCGTAGATGGCGTATCTGTCGCGGAGCTTTTTAAGGGCCTCGCAGAGTATGATGAGCGACTCCTTCTCGTGCTCGATTATCTTGGCCTCGCCCACCCATCCGTCGGTGGACATGCTCAAGTCGACAAGGAATAGCACGGAGAGGTCTCTCTCGGTCTTCAGGTGCCTGGCGTAGAGCTTCTCGTCAGGGGTATGGCCGGCCTCGAGGTCGGCCAGGGCGTCGACGGCCGCGTTCAGGTCTATGCAATCACCTTCGAACTGGCGCCCCGTCAGCCTCGTTGAAGGCGTAAGGAGCTCGAGGTTGCGGGTGACTTCCCTTATGACCCGCCGTTTCTCCCTTATCACCCTCTGTGAAAAATCGCTCTCCTCATCCGTGACCGCCGACTCTACGAGCCGCGAGTAGTCGCGCCTGTAGACCTTTCTCTTGTAATCCCACTCGGGGTAGTAGAAAGACTCCCCCGCGGGGTCTTCGGCTATCTCCTCGGCGCCGGTGTAGACGTCGGCCTTCTCCAGCTCAGCGTTGAAGGTATTTGCCGTCCTCCTCTCCAGCTCGGCCGTTGAGAGCTCCTCGCACTCATCGGCCTTGGCCCCCGGGTCCGTCTCCGGGTCGTCGTCAAAGGGCCTCGGCACGTTTACGAACTCCGCCCAAGAGAGTATCTTGTCGTATATGTTCAGGGCCAGCCCGTTCTCGTTCGCCTTCTCATCTACCTCTTCTTTTCTGGCGGCGTACCTCGACGGCCTCTTTGTCTTTCCCTCGGCGGGCGCCTCGTTGCCGCTCCCGCCCTGCTCCCCCTCGGCCGCCGGGCCGGACAGGTCGACGGGGAACCCGGCGTCGTCCTTTATCCTGCCGGGGATAAGCTTGCCCCAGGGGAAAAAGGGCACCATCGCCCTGTAACGACGGGTCTTCACCCCTCTGGACGCCCACCTCCGGTTCATCTCGTCGGCAAGGCGCAGGCTCTGCCCGGCGCTGCCGGAGACACCCCCGGCGTCCCCCCCGGCGGCCCCGGAGAATGTCCCCTCGACGGATTCCTTCAGGAAAGCCTCGACCAGCTCTTCGGGGCCGTTGAGGTATCTCTTCGCCGGCCTCCTTGAGAGCAGGAGCCCGGCTATGACCGCCCAATCGCGGACGATGCCAGGGTACTCCTCCCTTATCAGGTGGAAGAGCCTCGTGTTTTCGATTATCCAGAAAAGGTCGGCCGTCAAACGGTCGGCCTCGAGGGTGGAGCGCTTCTGACGGGCCGCTTCGAGCGTGCCGCCCTTGATCTGAAAAGAGAGGAAGAAAAGAAGGAGCTTCGTCAGCTCCTCGCGGGCCTTCTCCGTCGGCATCTCCACCACGGAAACCGGGAAGAAGAGGCTCTCGCCGTCGGACCAGCCGAAGCCGTGCTCCGCCAGCAGGGCCGGGTGGGCCATCTTGTAGAGCACGGGCCAGTAGGGCCTCGGAGGGGTGTCCCCCCTGATGTCGGTCACCTCTACGTCACGCTCCGCGACCATGGAGGCAACGGCCGAAAACCTGCGGCGATTGCCCTCCATGACGAACGGGTCGCCCGCGCCCTTCCACCCGTCCATGCGTTTACGGTGGACGAACTGGATGGCCTTGTCTACACCTTTTGCTACGATATGTTCCATGATACCTTTTGCCGCGGGACCGGGGGCTTAAAACGTGGCACAGAGGATGTCCATCATCGCCTTGTGCATCTCGGCGTCGTCGGTAAGCGGCCTCACTACGGCCGCCTCGCAGGCATCCTGAGGGTCGAGCCCCGCCTTCATGAGGGCGGCGGCATGCACGAGCAGACGCGTGCCGGGCGGGGATTCGAGCCCCGAGTCCGTAAGCTTCCTCATCCTGCGCCCCGCGCGCACGAGCTTGCCGGCCCTGTCGGTGTCGAGCCCGCTTTCAGCGGCCACTATCTCTATCTCGAGGTTTTCGGGCGGGTAGTCGAACTCGATGGAGACGAACCGCTGCCTCGTGGAGGGTTTCAAGTCCTTCAATATGTGCTGGTAGCCGGGGTTGTAGGAGATGACCAGCATGAAGTCGTCCGGAGCGTGGAGCTCCTCGCCGGTCTTCTCTACCGAGAGTATGCGCCTGTCGTCCGAGAGCGGGTGGACTATGACCGTGGTGTCCTTTCTGGCCTCGACCACCTCGTCGAGGTAGCAGATGCCCCCCTCGCGCACGGCCCTCGTAAGGGGGCCGTCCATCCAGACCGTCTCGCGGCCCTTTATGAGGTAGCGGCCAACGAGGTCCGAGCTCGTCAGGTCGTCGTGGCAGGCAACGGTGTGCATCCCGAGACCCAGCCGCCATGCCATGTGCGATACGAACCGGGTCTTTCCGCACCCCGTCGGGCCCTTTAGGAGCACCGCTATCTTCGTCCTGTAGGCCGCCTCGAATATCTCGATCTCATGCCCGACGGGCCTGTAGTACGGTTCCTTTATTATGGCGGCGCCGGAAGTTTCCGGCGCCGCCTGCATGTTCTGCGTGTTCATGTAAAACTCCATTCATTGCGCACCCTGTCCTACTTGAGCGAGCGCGCCTTTCCGGGGGTAAAGAAGTCATAGAGATAGACTATGAGCCCCACGGCGAAAGTGACTCCGAAAAAGAGCCTTGAAGCGTAGAAGATGGTCATGTAACTCTGGGTCTCCATGTAGGGGATGGCCAGCATCCTCTGCAGGTATGCCTGCACTATGCCCGCGCCCGTAAGGGAGAGCGCTATGAAGAGCATCGATATCGACATGGTCCAGAATGTGAATATCTCCTGCTTCTGGTGGGTGATGATACCCGTGGTCTTCCTCAGGTTCGACACGGCGTAGCTGGTTATCGCGAGTAC
>JBHHYT010000107.1:0-6531 GCA_046757705.1 Thermodesulfobacteriota bacterium | reverse complement strand
CGACGCTGTGGAGGAAGGCGTCCTGCTGGGCCTTGTTGAACCTGTGTATCTCGTCGACGAAGAGCACGGTCTTGCGCTTGCGGGCAAGCCCCTCTCTGGCGCCTTTTATCACCTCGCGTATCTCCTTTACGCCCGAGAGCACCGCGGAGAACTCCACGAAGTCAGCGCCGGAGGACTCGGCGATTATGCGGGCGAGCGTGGTCTTGCCCGAGCCCGGAGGCCCCCAGAGGATGAGCGAGGGCAGCTCGCCGCGCTCTATGACCCTCCTGAGGAACTTCTCCTTCCCGACCAGGTGCGCCTGCCCCACGTACTCATCGAGTGTTGCGGGCCTCATCCTGTCGGCCAGAGGGGCGGTATCTCCTCCCCTTCGGGCCGGCCGGGCCATCTCTTCTTTTTCAAAAAGGTCGTCCATGCGATAAATTCTACTATACGGGGGGTGGAAATAGCAAGGGCCCAGCCTTTGCGTGTGCCTGAAATGCGTTGACACCCGTTTCCCGTTCGGTTAGCATCAACTTATCTTGAAGTAAGAGGGATTTATGCACATAGCGGTCATAGGCGGCACCTTCAACCCCATACACTTCGGCCACCTTCGGGTGGCGGAGGAGGCCAGAGAGGCGCTCGGCCTCGACAGGGTGCTCTTCATCCCCGTAAACCTTCCGCCCCACAAGGACGACCCGTCGCTGCCGGACGCCGTGGCGCGCCTCGACATGGTGAGGCTTGCCATAGAGGGCAACCCCGGCTTCGAGAGCTCGGACATGGAGATAAGGAGGGGCGGCAGGTCCTTTACCATCGACACGGTAAAGGAGCTGCGCGGCGGCGGCAACGGGCCGAGGGTCTCCCTTATAATAGGCAACGACTCCTTCAACGACATAACCATGTGGTGCGAGTACGAGGAGCTTTTGCGCCTTGCGAGCTTCATCATCGTGCCCCGCCCGGGCTACCCTGTCAAAAAGCCCGCCGAGGTGCTTCCTGTTGAATTGGCCAGAAAGTTCTGGTATGATTCAGCTTCGGGTTCCTACATGAATTCCGAGGGCAATTCCCTGACCTACCTTGGCGTGACACTCCTCGACATATCCTCTTCCGACATACGCGAGAGGCTGGTCCGGGGCGGCTCGGTGAGGTACCTCATGCCCCAGAGCGTCATCGGGTATGTCAGGGAGAACGGGCTTTACAGATAAGCCCCGTCAGGGCCTGAAAAAAACGACTGGAGAAGAGACCAAACTGGACCCCAAGAAGAAAGCACTCGAGATAGCGCGCCTGGCCCTCGACAAGCAGGCCGGGAAGGTGCTTATCATAAATATAGGGAAGCTGTCGTCCGTCACCGATTACCTCGTCGTATGCAGCGCGGACTCGGAGAGGCAGGTGCAGGCCATCGCGCGCAACATCGAGGACAGCCTGAGGGCGAAGAAGATAAAGCCGATCGGCACAGAGGGGCTCCAGAGCGGGCGCTGGGTGCTCCTCGATTACGTGGACGTTGTCGCGCACGTCTTTCTGGACCACGTCCGGTCGTACTACGACATCGAGGGGCTGTGGGCCGAGGCGACGGTAGACGAGATCAAGGACAGGCCCGGCAAGGCGAAGAAGCCCTCCGCAAAGGGCGATGAATAGCCCGGCGGTACGGGAGTGAAGATAACCTTCATCTCCGTCGGACACCTGAAGAGGTCGTGCCTCGCCGACGGTGTCGCCGAGTACATGAAGAGGATAAAGAGGTACACGCCCTTCGAGGCCGTCGACGTCAGGGAAGAGGGCGGCTCCGCGAAGACCCCGAAGGAGGAGATACTCCGCAGGGAAGGCGAGAGGATTTTGAAGAAGCTCGCCCCCGGCGACTTCACGGTGGCGCTGGCAGAGGGTGGCAGGTTTTTAGGCTCCGTGGCCTTCTCGAAGTTCATCGGCGGGCTTGCCGACAGGGGGACCAGAAGGGTCTGCTTTATCGTGGGCGGCCCGTGGGGGCTCCACCGGGACGTTCTGGACGCCGCGTCCACGGTGCTGTCGCTTTCGCGCATGACGCTGCCGCACGACATCGCCAGGCTCGTGCTCGCCGAGCAGGTCTACAGGGCGTTCACCATTATGAGAGGAGAGCCTTATTCCCATTAGCCCTGCCGGGCAATCCATGGATGGATTGCCAGATTGCGAGGCAGAGAAGCCGAGTAATTTGTGAGACTTGCACGAATTGACTTCGGGCAAGTCGTGGCTAAAAAAGTCCAGGACGGACTTTTTTAGCCACCTGTTAAGATACCGGAGGGACAAGGCGAAAACCGCATGTATACCAAGATACTGCTTGTCATAATCGTCTGCATCCTGGGCGCATTCTTCTACCTCCACACGCAGAACCCCACGGAGGTGACCCTGGTCTTCATGCAGGACCGTTCCGTTACCTTTCCCGTAACGCTCTTCATATTCGGGGGTTTCTTCCTCGGCGCGTTCCTCGCCGTGGTGAACTCGCTCGTCGTGGATACGCGCAGGTACTTCAGGGACGTCAAGGCCAGGCGCGAGAGGAAGGCGGCCGAGGCCGCCGAGGAGAACTACCACAGGGGCGTGGAGCTGCTGGTCAAGGGCGATACCGCCGGGGCGAGAGGCGTCATAGAGAAGGCGATCGCCACGAAGCCCGCGGACGCGGGGATGATCATAAGCCTCTCGGAGACATACGCCCGGGAGAACAGGCCGTCCGAGGCCCTGAGGGTACTCGAGAAGGGGTACCTCGAAAACCCCAACTCCATAGGCATACTCGTGGCCACGGCCCGCAGCGCCGCGGCCTCGGGGGATGAGGCCAGGGCCGCCAGGGCCTACGAGGAGGTCGTCAAGCTCGACCCCAAAAACTCCTTCGCCCTCAAGAAGCTGCGCGACTACAAGATGAAGACAGGGGACTGGGCGAAGGCCGCCGCCCTCCAGAAGGCGGTCCTGGAGTGCGAGAGGGACGAGGAGGCGAAGGACGGGGGCAGGAGGCTCTTAAATGGCCTGCTCTACGAGGCGGCCGCCAAGAGGTACGGGGAGGGGAGCTACGAGGATGCGCTCTCGGTCGTAAAGGAGGTCATCAAGAACAACGAGGACTTCCTCCCGGCGCACGTGCTCCACGGGGAGATACTCTACGGCCAGGGCAACACCTCCGGCGCGGTCAAGGTCTGGGAGAAGGCGCTCCAGATGTTCCCGAACGCCGAGCCGTTCATACTCAAGCTCGAGGAGGTCTTCCTCAAGGAGTCCGCCCCGGAGAAGATACTCGAGGAGTACCAGAAGGAGATAATCGCCCACCCGGCGGACACGAACCTGCGCCTGCTGTTGTCCCGCCTGTACCTGAGGCTCGAGATGATAGACAACGCCATAGAGGAGCTCGAAAGGCTGCATCAGGAGGGGGTCGATTCCTTCTACTCGAGGATACTGCTCGGCGAGGCGTACATGAGGCGCAAGCTCGACGGCAAGGCCGCGGAGCTGTTCCAGAAGGCGCTCGGGCTCGACCGCGAGTTCGTGCCCCCGTTCGTCTGCTCGCACTGCGGCCACAACGTGGCTGCTTGGGCGCCCCGGTGCCCTTCCTGCGGCGAATGGAACACCCTTTTGATGGCCATATCCTCGGCCACCGCCGCGGTCAGATAACCGAAACCCTCCGTGTGCCCGCAGGCAATCCACAAACAAACCGAAGACCGCGCCCCGCTCAAACGGGGCAGAGGACCTTTATCGTGAAGAAAGTCTGTCTTATAGTCATGGACGGCTGGGGCGTGAACCCCGGCAGGGAAGGCAACGCCATCGCGCTCGCCGAGACCCCCAACCTGAAGAGGCTTTCGAGCGGGTACCCGACGACCGAGCTCGGCACATCGGGCCCGAGCGTCGGCCTGCCCGAGGGGCAGATGGGCAACTCCGAGGTCGGGCACCTGACCTTGGGGGCCGGAAGGGTCGTCTTTCAGGAGTTCAAGCGCATAACCGACGCCATCCGGGCCGGCGAGCTGAAGAAGAACCCCATCCTGACAGAGCTCTTCGACCGCCTGAGGGATAATGGTGGGACGCTCCACGTGATGGGGCTCCTCTCCGACGGCGGGGTGCACAGCCACGAGGAGCACCTCTACGCCCTGCTCGATGCCGCCCGGGCCCGCGGGCTCGAAAAGGTGCGCATACACGCCTTCATGGACGGCAGGGACACCCCTCCGAGGAGCGGGGCGGGCTACATGGAACGGCTCGTCGAGAGGCTCGACAACGGCCTGCCCGGGCGCGTGGCCACCATAACCGGGCGTTACTACGCCATGGACAGGGACAACCGCTGGGACAGGGTGTGCATGGCGTACGAGGCCATCGTGGAGGGCAGGGGGGTCGCATCCGCCTGCCCGGTCCAGGCCGTAAAGGACGCCTACGCCAACGGCGAGAACGACGAGTTCATAAAGCCGGTGGTCATAACAGGCGAAGACGGCGTTCCGGTGGGCACCGTGGCCGACAACGACGCCGTCGTGTTCTTCAACTTCAGGGCCGACCGTGCCAGAGAGCTAACGAGCGCCTTCGTATCGCGGGACTTCAACGGCTTCGAGAGGGGGAGGACGCCCTCGCTCGTCCGGTTCGTCTGCATGGCCGAGTACGACTCGAAGCTCGACCTTCCGGTGCTCTTCAGGCCGCAGCCCCTCGACAACCTCCTGGGCGGGATAATAAGCCGCCACGGGTTGCGCCAGTTCAGGGTGAGCGAGACGGAGAAGTACGCCCACGTCACCTTCTTCTTCAACGGCGGCAGGGAAGAGCCCTTCCCCGGGGAGGACAGGTTGCTCATACCCTCTGTAAAGGACGTGCCGACCTACGACAAAAAGCCCGAGATGAGGGGCATCGAGATAGCGGAGGCCGCGGTGGAGAGGCTGCGCCAGGGCAAGCACTCCTTCATGCTCATGAACTTCGCCAACGGCGACATGGTGGGGCACACCGGGGTGCTTGAGGCCGCGATAAAGGCATGCGAGACGGTGGACAGGGCGGTCGGAATGGTGACGGAGGCGGCGCGGGCCTCGGGCTGGGCGGTGCTCGTGACCTCGGATCACGGCAACGCCGAGAGGATGGTGGACGGGTCGAACTCCCCGTTCACCGCGCATACGACCGACCCGGTGCCTTTCATACTGGTCGACGATGAGCGCAGGGACGTAAAGCTCAGCAGAGGGTGCGGCCTTGCCTCGGTGGCCCCGACGGTCCTCAAGATAATGGGTATTGAAAAACCCGATGACATGACGGGTGAGCCGCTCTTTTAAACGTTGATGGTATGGCGGGGCGCCTCAGAGCCTTCTGACCCCGGCGTGGTAACAGCACCAGAGGCTCTCTATGTTGTTGTCGAAGGTCCTCTGGCCGGCGTGCTCGAAGTCTATCCTGACCATGCTCAGGCCGCCGGGCACGGTGGAGTTCATCTCCTCGGCCACCCTGCCTTCGCCCCATTCCGGGTGCCTCAGGTGGATTACCGCCTCCCCGACGGAAAGATATAGTTTTCGTATCCTGTTATGCATGCGACCCCTTACAATATTGTCCCGGTTTTAGCGTCCCGCGTCAAGACAAAGTTTGCCCGGCAACGGCGTTGTGACCGTGGTCATTGACAGACGGGGCCGGCGTGCAATAGGATTGGAGGCGTGTTGGTATGCGGGTGGTCAATACGAGGCCGGGCGAGACCGGCTTTAAAAACGACGGAGGTGCGCAGATGCCGATAAAAGGCTCGATAGCGGGGTACCTGACATGCCCCATGTGCGACGTGGAGGTCCCCCTCTCCGGGGATGAGAAGATAGGCGAGCAGGTCTTCTGCCCGTACTGCCAGACCCCGCTGGCCCTGAAGAAGACAAAAGAGGAGGACCTCTACCTCGAAGAGGATTTTTAGCGGCCGCCAGAGCCGGTAGGCAAGGCGCCTGAAGGGCGTGAAAAGGTCCCGGTGGAGGTTGTCCCGTCCGGGGCGGGAGGCCCTGTCAGGGCGCGAAGCCCTATCCCTTCACGCAGACCAGCGGCCTCATCCGGGCGACCTTGCTGTTGAGCCCGGCCCTGTGCATTATCTCCACCACACGGTCGATGTCCTTGTACGCTCCCGGGGCCTCCTCGGCCACGCCCGACTTGCTCCCAGACATTATGATTATCCCCCGCTCCCCGAGCTCCCTTATGAGCTCGGTGCCGCGCCACTGCCTCTTCGCCTGCATCCTCGACATCGACCTGCCCGCGCCGTGCACGGTCGAGCCCCAGCACTCCTCCATGCCCTTGTCCGTGCCCCGCAGTATGTAGGAGGCCGTGCCCATGGTGCCCCCGACGAGAAGCGGGTGTCCAACGGAGCGGTACGCCTGTGGCACCTCCTCGCGCGTGCCGGGGCCGAAGGCGCGCGTCGAGCCCTTCCTGTGCACCATCAGCCGCTTCTCAACCCCGTCCACCCTGTGCGTCTCGAACTTGCAGGTGTTGTGCGCCACGTCGTAGAGGAGCTTTATCGACTCCGCCGGTATGCCCGTGACCCTCGCGAACGCCTCGCGCGCCAGGTGCGAGATGGCCTGCCTGTTGGCGAATGCGCAGTTTATGCCGCAGTTGACCGCGCTTATGTACTGCGCTCCCTCGGGGCTC
>JBHHYT010000106.1:0-6604 GCA_046757705.1 Thermodesulfobacteriota bacterium | reverse complement strand
AGATGCTATTGCACCACGGCGCCAATAATCGAATAAAGGAGGCTTTATGGCTAAAGAGGCAGGGAACATAACGGAAGTGAAGGAAGGCGATGACAAGGACTTTAAAGCGCCGGGGGTAGAGGGCAAGAAGGGCATGGAGGGCCAGCCCGGCGAGCTGCCGCCCACGGACGACAACCCTCAGGATCCTGAGGTCGCAAAGAAAGCGGAGGCGGAAGCGAAGGACCAGAAAGCAAAGGAGCTGAAGGAGAAAAAGGCCCTCCTTAAAGACCTGAAGGACGCGGACAAAGAGCTCACAAAGGAAGAGGACGGACGGAAGTTCATGGACGGCAATCTCGTTGCCGAGCGCAAGGCCCGCCGGGTCGTCATAGCAAACCTTGAGGCCGAGATAAAGTCGGAGGGGTAGCCATGCTGAAAAAGACCAAGTCTTTTGCCGCGTCCATAAAGGGCGCGGAGGTGACAGAGGAGCAGGCCGGGCAGATAAGGAAATTCACCCTTGCCGACATCCCGTCCGAGGAGCTCTATGTCCGGAGGATCCGTCTGGCGCATAACGCCATAGACAGGGACAACGAACGGTTCGGGGAGAAGGTGCTCGAGGACTTCGCCGCCACCCTGCCCGGAAAGTCCCTGCTCATAGGGCACAACTGGGGGCCTCCGGGAAGCGGCCTCTTCTTCGACGCAATGGTTGAGGAGATGGGGCTCAAAGAGGCCCGCGCGGAAACGGGTGAAGAGCTCCGTCTCCCGGACGGCGAGGAGAAGGTCAAGTTCCTCTACGCATGGTTCTACACCACGAAGGCCGGCAAGGAAGCCTTCCTCGCCGATATCGACGCGGGCATAATCCGCCACGCATCCATCGGTTTTAACGCCGCCAACCTGGTCAGGGTAAACGACGAGAAGAGCGGGGAGACGCTCTACTGGGAGTACAAGGCCCCGGCCGAAGCGCTCGAAGGCTCTCTCGTCTGGCTGGGCGCCCAGCCCGGAGCGACAATCACCAAGTCCGTGCAGGACTCGGGTGCTGACATAGACGATAACGACAAGAAAAACAAAAAGGAGAAGATTGCCATGAAGACGATATTCGAAAAGCTCGGCCTCGACGCGGACTCCACCGAGGACCAGGCTGTTAAGGCTTTAAATCTGAAGCTTGCCCGGCTCAAGGGCCTTGAGGACATAGTCGAGCCGCTCGGCGAGAACGCGACAAAGGAGCATGTCCTGTCCCTTATCGCCGGGGCCGAGGACGGCAAGGCGTACAGGAAGGACCTCGTCTCGAGGCAGGTGAAGTGCGAGAGGCTTCTCGGCAGGGTCGGGGACACCGATGAGGAGGCCGAGGCCAGAGGCAAGCAGCTCGCCAGGAGGGACCTTTCGGAGATAAAGGGCGACATCTCGTACCTCGAAAAGCAGGTGAAGGAGAAGTTCCCGGACCAGGCGGCCATCGAGGGCGGCGACCCGGGCGACGAGCGCGACAACACTGAGGCTGGCGCCAAGAAGTACAACTTCAGGAAGAAGGCCGGCTAAACCCTCCGTACGACTTCCCCCTTTTTAAAGGGGGATTGAGGGGGATTGAACAGACAGGAGCATACACACCTTAACCATACGGAGGCAGATAAATGGCTACAGCGACCAACCTTACAGACTCTCTGAGGACTAAAACCCTCAAGTACAAGCATACCGCCGCCGTGGCGATAAACGACATCATACTGCTCGGCGGCAGGGTGCTCATAGCGATAGCGGCCGTGCTCGCGAACGCCGAGGGCGTTTACATTCACGCGGCCGAGAGGGTGGAGATGCCCAAGGAGGCCCCTCTCGTCATAACGGCCGGGGACACCGTCTACTGGGACAACACCAACGCGGTCATAACGAAGACGGCCACCGCGAACACCAAGTGCGGCATAGCCGTAGAGGACGCGGCCTCGGCCGATACGGTCGTGGTCATCGAGCTCGACAACTCGGTCAACTACTAAGAAGGGCCGGGCGGAGCTACCGAACTTAAACAGAAATCAACGACATAGGAGATACAGGACATGGATAAGACAGGGATAGACTGGAAGGGTTTTCACGGGCACCGCCACGACCCCGAGGCGGTAATGGCCCTTGCTACAAACATAAGCGAGTATTTCAAGGAACCTCTGGAGGCCCGGGGCAAGGGCGCGAAGTTCCAGACATCGGACTCTAACCTCGCGGGCACCGCAGTGCCTATGGTCAATGTCTACGCCAATACGGCGGAAGAGGACTTCGGTTACGAGAGGCTCTTCGACTTCGTGGATATGCGCCAGTCGACGGCTAAGACCTTCGAGATACTCGACGCCGCCAACGGCGTAACCTTCGAGCAGGTGAAGGAGGGCGAGCCGGCCAAGATAAGGCGCGTAACGACCTCCAAGACCTCCGTCGGGTATCTCAAGTACATGGGCGGCCTCGGTTTTCTCGACGACTGGTTCCGCTTCAACCAGTACTACCTGATGGACGACATCATCCGCGATGTGAGGAGGAAGTATTACAGCAAGATGGCGCAGGTACACTACGACCTGTTTACCAACCTCGGCGCCGGGGTAAACGAGGCGTTCTCGACCGACGATGTTACCACCATAAACAACGCTTGCGCGGCCATCCTCAAGGCGATTGACGGCAAGGGGTACGCCGCCGGAGAGAATCCGGCGTTCAAGATCGTGGCCGGCACCGGTCTCAAGGCCCGAATCGCCAAGGCGCTCATCGCCGCATTCACCATGCCCAACGCCAACAACAACCAGATCGTCTACAGGATAGACGAGGTCGTTGCCACGCCGAAGATCGCGGACACCAGCTACTATGTCATGCTCCCCGGCGTGAAGGCGAAGAGGGCCGTCTGGGACGACCTCAACTCCGAGAGCCAGAGGGACGCCCTCAGGCGCGCCGAGGACATGACCTGGGAGGGCAAGTTCAACGCCGCCTTGGGCGACTCCGACCAGATAAGAAGGTGCGCTCTGGCGTAATAACACGCGGGTAGTTCGATGGTCAGAACGCCGGCCTCCAAGCCGGATGCGCGGGTTCGATTCCCGCCGCCCGCTCCAGCATAGGCCGGGGGCGCAAGCCCCCGGCGCTTAAAAGGGTAACATGGCAAAGGCTACACCCCAGTACATGAGGTCGCTCGGTTTCGTCTACGAGATGTTCAGTTCCCTGCTTGAGAGCGAGGGAGAGTTCTACTCGTTCCTTCAGGAGGCTATCGACGACATCGTCGCCGAGGTCAAGGAGGCGATAGGCACTTCCGCTTATGACGACGCCGCCAACGCCTCGGATGTCAAGAGGCTGGAGGCGTACCTGGCGGCCGCCGAGCTGTGGGAGCGCAAGGGGAACATCGCTCTCAGGGACGGGGTCGTCTCAGGTGAGAGGCCGGCCAGCGCCACACTGCCCGAAACCGTAAAGGCGCGCCAGTACAGGGCGCTTGCCGAGGGGATAATCGACAGGCTCCAGGGCAGGCCGGGTGCGGCCCATTCCGTGGAGAAGTCGAGCCACTTCATACAGGACGCTTGACGCTATGCTCGGGATAAATGTCACGGTCGAAGGGGACAGGGTCGTAATCGAGGGGCTTGGCCGCTACGAGCGGGGGATAAGGGAGAGGGCTCTCCCCAACGCATTAAGGAGGATCGCCTCGGGCACGGCAAGAAAAGCGGTAGACCGTCTTTCCGGCCCCCGGCGCGGCCTTGCCACCGTAACGGCCCGAAGCGGAAGGAAGAGGGCCGTGCCTCAGAGGCCGGACCTTGCCGGCGGGTACCCGGTGCCGAGGCTTACCGGAAACCTCCGGCGGCTCCTTTCATGGATAGGTCCCGGACGGGCGAAGGAGGGGTTCAGCACCGGCCCGTTCGAGGCGATGGTTTTTGACTCGGCGCAGTACGCTATGCAGATACACGAGGGAAAGGGGTCGAGCGAGAAGTACGGCCCCCGCCGCTTCCTCGACGACGCCTTCGACGAGTTCAACGCGGGCGCGCGGGCGGCGGCGATAATCGAGGGCGAGCTCAACAAGGAGGCTATCCGCAATGGCCTGGAATAGTTTTAAGGGTATAGCCGCGCTGATACCGGCCGCGCTTTCCGGATCCTCGGCGCTCAATGCTTTTTGCGCGTCGAATTACGGCAAGGGGCTCACCGTCAGGATGGGGCTGAAACGGCGCGAGGAGATAGTGATTACCGAACTCCCGGTCATGATGGTCACGATACCCGAGCAGAAGACCGCTTATGGAGTAGGAGGTCTTGTTGAGCGCGTCTACACTGTCAGGCTCTATTGCGGTTTTCAGCAGGACGACAGGGTAAAGGCGCAGGACAATCTGATAGATATCGAAGAGCTTATGGAACAGGCGCTGCTTAACGATGCGGCGCTCGGAGCGGCGGACATTATCGTGGAGCCGGGCTCGTCGGTCAACGACGAGGGCTCGCTCCACCCGGTTTACTTTCTGTTAAAGGACCTTTTAATAAATACGGAGCAGAGGATATGAAGATTGTAAGGGATGACCTGCCCACCGAGGGCGTTACTATCGCCGGTATACGGTTCAAGCCAGGTGAGCCGCAGAAAGTAGACGAAGGGCTCGCCGCCGAATTGATAGAACGAAAAGGCTTCAAGCAAGTCAAGAAGAGGGAGGACAAATAGATGCCAAAGGCCACTGGAGCAAACTCACGCATAGTCGTAGACACGGAAACTACCTTTAAGGCCGACCCCGGCACCCCGAATGGACGGGTCATCCCCTTCCTTTCATGCACCCTGAAGGCCGAACAGCCTCTGCTCTCGGACGAGTCGCTTACAGGGAGCCGCAACAAGAGCGCCCCAGAGCTCGGGCAGATGAGCGTGGCGGGAGATCTGGTGGTCAACCTCTGCGCCACCGCGCATTCCTTGCTCTTCAGGCATCTGCTCGGTGGAGTCACTACCACAGGGGCCTCCGACCCGTACACTCACACCCTGAAGGTTGGCACCCTTCCCGTGGGCATGGTCTTCAACAAGGAGTTCACGGACATCAACCAGTACCATAAATACAACGGCTGCCGCGTCTCCGGCATGTCCATGGAGGTCAAGCCCGACGGGTTCATCGCCACTACCTTCCGCTTCCTCGGCTCCAAGGAGACCGTCGGCGGCACAGCCTATGACGCCACGCCGACCTCGGAGGCGTATGACAAGTTCACCGGCTTCCACGGGACCATCCTCGAAGGCGGCGCCGCGATAGCCACCGTCACCAACTTCAAGTTCGATATCGACAACGACCTCGACCCGGATGTCTATGTCATCGGCTCCGCCGGGGAGCGCGAGGAACTGCCCGAGGGCTCTGTCCTGGTCAAGGGTTCCATCGAAGCGTTCTTCGAGGACGACACCCTGCTCGCCAAGGCGCGCGCCTCGACCGAGTCCAGCCTCAAGATAACTCTCGACAAGGGCGTGACCCCTGCCCGGTCCGTAGAGCTGTTCATCCCCGAGCTGAGGTTCAAGAGGACAGGCCCGGACATCTCCGGCCCGAAGGGCATCAAGACCACCCTCGACTTCGAGGGCTACTACGATAACTCGACCGAGGCCAGCAGCATACAGGTCATCATCAAAAACGGCCTGACGGCACTGTAAAGGAGACACGATGGAGCTGGGAGACTTAAAGAAGCAGGACATCACCCACGAGGTGCCCTTCGGGAAGGATGGCAAGGTGCTCCTCCGCTATGTAATCAAGCGGGAGCTTCTTGCCATCGAGGAAGAGGCCGGCAAGAAGGACTGGGCTAAAGGTGCGCCGACCCCGGCCCAGCGTAAGGTCGAGGAGAACAGGCTGCTGGGGCGCGCTGCCGTGCGCGGCTGGGAGAACCTCACAGTGGGCGGCGAGGAGTTCCCATACAGCCCCGAGAACTGCGACCTGCTCATGGAGAAGAGCTACGACTTTTCCGACTTCGTGAATATCGCGTGCGTCCAGATCGGCTTCTTCGAGGCCGGGAAGGAAGAGGAGTCAAAAAAAAAGTCAAAGCCCACGTCCGGTGGGTCTTAGAGGGGGGACCGGAGTATTGCGATGCCTGCCGGAAGGTCGGCAAGGCGACAGACTGCGAGGTCTGCGACGGGGCGGCCCCTGAGATTGGTTGCCGGGATTCAGCCCTGCTAAGGGTCTACACCAATGTCAAGCGGTGGGGCCTGCACGAGAGGTTCTTTGAGATGGAGGGTCTGGAGATGGATTCAAATTCCATGGCCAAGCTCAATATCATAAGCGAGGAAGTGGAGGCATGGCAGAAGTCAGAATAAATGTAAAAGCAGAAGCCAGGTCCGCCCGGGCTGATATTAACAGGTTCGCCCGGGAGAGCAATTCAGCATTCAAGAGGGTTGCCACGGGAGGCAGGGCGGCCTTTTCCAGGCTCAATACGACTGTGAAGGGGACTATCGCAAAGCTCACTTCTTTGCGGGGCTTACTCGTCTCTTACGGGGCTTTGCGGGTGTTCGGCAGCATAATCTCCGAGTCGCGTCATTTTGAGACAGCCCTGCATGACTTGACCAAAGTTACGAGCGAAAGCCTGGACAGTATTAAGGCTAAAATTCTCGCCATGGACTCATCCCTGGGCAACTCCACGGACCTGGTCAAGGGATATTATCAGGTTCTTAGCTCCGGGGTGACCGAGCCTGCCAGAGTCATGGAAT
>JBHHYT010000105.1:0-6783 GCA_046757705.1 Thermodesulfobacteriota bacterium | reverse complement strand
CCCTCCCCTCAATCCCCTCCCATCGAGGGAGGGGAAGCGCGGAAACTCCGGGCTTTAGACCGGTGTAGTCATTTTAATACAGACCTGAAAGGGTGACCGAATGAAGATATTGATGCTCAATCCGCCGTTCCTCCCAAAGTATTCGAGGTTCTCGCGCAGCCCCGCAGTGACCAAGAGCGGGACCATCTACTATCCGATATGGCACGCCTACGCCACCGGGGTGCTCGAGAAGGAGGGCTTCGAGGTAAGGCTCGTGGACGCCCCGGCCGACGGGCTTACAGGCGCCGATTGCTGCACAGTGGCAAAGGAGTTCGCCCCCGGCATGATAGTCCTGTACACCTCAACGCCGAGCATATACGACGACGTGGAGACGGCGGCGGCCCTCAAGGCCGTGGCCCCCGGTGCCTTCATCGTGCTCACCGGCCCCCACGTGACCGCCATGCCCGAGGAGTCTCTCGCTCTGAACGAGAAGGTCGATGCCGTTGCGCGCGGGGAGTATGACGCCACCCTCGTAGAGCTTGCCAGGAGGCTTGCGCAGGGCCGGCCGGTGGACGACGTGGAAGGCGTGACGATAAGGGCCTGCGGCGGGGTGCGTTCGAACCCGGACCGCAGGTTCATCGAGGACCTCGACTCGATCCCCTTCGTCTCCGAGGTCTACAAGAGGCACCTCACCATAGAGAACTACTTCTACGCCCACTGCCGTTTCCCGGTTGTCTCCATCTTCACGTCGCGCGGGTGCAACGCGCAGTGCAGCTTCTGCGTATACCCCGAGCAGATGTTCGGGCGCCGCCAGAGGCAGAGAAGCCCGGCGAACATCGTGGCCGAGTTCGAGTACATAGAAAAGGAGCTGCCGCAGGTAAAGGAGGTGCTCATAGACGACGACACCTTCTCGTTCAGGGAGGCCCACACCGCGGCCTTCTGCGAGCTGATGATAGAGAAGGGGATAAGGCTGCCGTGGACGGTCGAGTGCAGGGCGACCCTGAGCTACGAGACCATGAAGGCGATGAAGCGCGCCGGGTGCAGGCTCATAGTCGTGGGCTTCGAGAGCGCGGACGATACCGTGCTTCGCAACATGAAAAAAGGGCTTACCGTGGATAGGATGCGGCGGTTCGTGAAGGACGCACGCAGGGCGGGCGTGATGATCCACGCCTGCTTCATGGCCGGCAATATCGGGGAGACGAGAGAGACGCTCGAGAAGTCCCTCGACTTCGCGCTCAAGATAAACGCCGACACCTGCCAGTTCTTCCCTCTCATGGTATATCCCGGCACCGGGGTCTACGACTGGGCCAGGGAGAACGGGTACCTGACGACCACGGACTTCAGGAAGTGGCTTACCGGGGACGGGATGCACCATTGCGTCGTGAGCACGCCGGAGCTTTCCGCCCGGGACCTCGTCGAGTTCTGCGACCACGCGCGCAGGAAGTATTACCTCGCGCCCAGGTACCTCGGGATGAAGCTCTGGAGGGTGATAAGGAGGCCGGGGGAGATGAAAAAGACGATAAAGTCCGCGCGCACGTTCTCGCGCTATCTCTTGAAGAGCGGCAACTACCGTTAGGGGAGGCATATGACCACAACCCTTCAAGTCATCTTCTGGGCGGGTTTCGCGGCGCTCGCGTACTCTTACATCGGGTACCCGCTCACGCTTGTCGCGCTCAACAAGCTCCTTGCCTCGAGGAGGGAGAGGCGCGCCCCGCAGGGTTGCGCCACGAGGAAGGTGAGCCTCATAGTCGCCGCGTACAACGAGGAGGCCGTCATCGAGGGCAAGGTCGCCAACTCCCTTTCCCTCGACTACCCGCCCGAGCTCATCGAGCTCTGGATAGCGTCGGACGGCTCGACGGACCGCACCAACGAGATAGTCAGGAGGCTCGCGGGGGAAGATGCGCGCGTGCACCTGCTCGAGTTCCCGAGGACGGGCAAGTCCGGGGTGATCAACATGGCCGTGGAACGGGCCGGGGGGGAGATAATCGTATTCTCGGACGCCAACACGGAGTTCGCTCCGGGGGCGCTCAGGAAGCTCGTTGCGCACTTCGACGACGACAGGGTCGGGTGCGTCGGCGGAAGGCTCATCTACAGGAACCCCGGAGAGGCCGTAAGCGGCAGGGGAGAGAGCTTCTACTGGAGGTACGAGACGGCGCTCAAGAAGCTGGAGAACGCGCTCGGTTTCGTGGCCGGGGCCAACGGCGCCATCTACGCCATACGCCGCTCGCTGTTCGAGCCGCTTGCCGCGGGGACCATAAACGATGACTTCGTCATCTCCATGCGCATCGTCGGCAGGGGGTTCAAGAGCGTATACGAGGAGGAGGCGGTGGCTTACGAGGACGTCGCCCCGAACATGGAGAGCGAGTTCAAACGCCACGTCAGGGATGGCGCGGGCCATTACATCGCCGTCTACCACCTCGCCGGGCTCCTCAACCCCCTGCTCGGCACGAGGGCGTTCATCTACTGGTCGCACAGGGTGCTCCGGTGGTCGGCGCCGTTCCTGATGATAATGCTCTTTGCCGTAAGCGTTGCGCTGCGGGGCGGGCCGCTCTATGCGAACCTGCTCCTCGCGCAGACCGGGTTCTATACGCTGGCGATCGCTGGGCTCATGATAGCGAGATACCGGTCGATGCCGTTTTTTCTCTACGTGCCGTTCTATTTCTGCAACCTGAACCTCGCGCTCCTGTGCGGGTTCGTAAAGGCCATGACCGGCACGCAGAAGACCACATGGGAGAGGACGGAGAGAGGGTGACGGTGGATACGTTCATACAGGCCGGCGTCTTTGGTGTTGTCTCCGGGGCGGCGGGAGCGGCCTTCATACGCAGGTACGCCGGCAGGCTCGGGCTCATCGACGCGCCGAACGAGAGGAGCTCTCACAGGACGCCGACCCCGCGCGGCGGCGGGGCCGGGCTGTGGTCGGGCTTCGTCCTGTACTCGGTCTTTATCATCAAGGACCTTGCGGTGATGCCCGGTGGCCTGCTCACGGGTGTGCTCGGTCTCGTGGAGGACAGGTACTCGCTCTCATCCGGGCTGCGCCTCGTTCTGCAGGCCACTGTTGCGGCCCTCGCCGTATTGCTCCTCATGGGGGTGCCATCCGGCGTGCCGGGCGTTCTCGCCCTCGCGTTATGGACGGTCTTCATCGCGGGCACGGCGAACTTCTACAACTTCATGGACGGTGCAAACGGCATGGCGGGGCTCACGGGCGCTGTGGCCTTCGGGGGGCTGGCCCTGTTCGCGTTCTTCATCGCGGGGGATGGGGCCAGCGCCGCGGCATGCACGTTCATAGCCTTCGCCTGCTGCGGTTTCCTGCCGTTTAATATCCCCGCGGCGCATGTCTTCATGGGAGACTCCGGGAGCCTCTTCCTTGGCTTCGAGTTCGCCTTCTTTACCGCAAGGCTCTCGGCCTCCTTCGGGGCGTTCCTCTGCGTAATGATGTTCCTGAGCCTGTTTTACGCCGACTGCCTCACTACGCTTCTCGTCAGGTGGTCGCGCGGCGCGGCGGTGACGGAGGCGCACAGGGACCATCTATACCAGTACCTCTGCAACGAGCTCGGCGTAGCGCAATGGAAGGTATCGGCGCTCTATGCCGCCGCGCAGTCGGCGATAATCGCCCTCTCGATAGCCGCTTACGCCAGGGGCATCGTCTGGCAGCTCGCGTTCTTCTGCCTCTTCTGCGTGGCGTTCCTCTTCGTCTACAGGGCGGTAAAGGTGCGCAAGCCCGTAGAGGCGCACGGCGGCAAGACGGTAAGGAGCGCGTCGTAACAAATTTTTCGGGCCGCTCTCCGGGCCGTTCTTCGGGCCGTTCTTCGGGCTGCTCTCCGGGCTGCTTTCTCCGGGGCGATGTTCTCCGGGTCGATGGCCTTACCGCCGATGGTATTACGGCCGCGTTTAAACACACCTCGACACCACACCTCGACCTTCTTTTGTCTTGCGATTAACGACAGGCGCGTGTTTGTGCGCACTAACAGGCACTTGAATGTTGCAGCCATGCGTTAACGGATAAGGGTGGTGATCCTGTTATGAAGATTGTCCAAAGGCTCCTGGCGCCGACGTCATTCAAGAGGTTCATGTTCTTCTTTCTCTCGGACCTGCTGATTATCGTCTTCTCACTCTACTTCTCTTTCTACGTCCGTTTCGACTTCGCGCTCGCAGAGAGGTACAGGACTCTGATAATCGAGGTGCTTCCGCTCTTCATCATCGTCAAGATGACGGTATTTTCAGGCTTCAGGTTGCGCAGGATAACATGGAAGTACGTGGGGCTGAGGGACTTTATCAACATCACCGCCGCGCTCGCGCTCTCCGAGATGCTGCTCGCGTTCGCCGTCTTCATGCCGTTTTCCTCGCTCGAACACCTCTCGGCCATGTGGCTCCCCAATATCGTCGAGCAGGGTTTCCCCCGCAGCATATTCATCATAGACGGGGCAAACTCGCTGATACTCTTTCTCATGCTCAGGATCTCCAAGAGGCTCTACCTCGAGGTCTTCCACAAGAACGGCGGCACATCCGGCCCAGCTGAGAAGACCCTGATAATCGGCGCGGGCAACGCCGGGGAGATGATACTGCGGGATATGTCGAGGCACGGATTTGCCGGGTTCAACCCGGTGGGCCTGCTCGACGACGACAGGCACAAGATAAATACGTACATGCACGGCATAAAGGTGCTCGGCAGGATATCCGACCTGAGGCCTCTCGCCGCCAGGCTCGGCGTGCAGGCCGTCATCATCGCCATACCGTCGCTCAACCAGAAGACGCTGCGCTCGATATTCAACTCCGCGTCCGAGGCCGGGATGAGCACCATAAAGATAATCCCACGGATGTACGACGTTACGCGCCCGGAGGTCAACCTGAGGAACCTCGAGTCCATAAAGATAGAGGACCTGCTCGGCAGGCAGGTCGTTGAGGTCGACTACGACGGCATAAAGGGTTTTCTGAACAACAGAAGGGTGCTCATAACCGGAGCGGGCGGCTCCATCGGCACGGAGATAACCATGCAGGCGTGCGCGTGCGGCCCCGCCTCGGTGGTGCTCCTCGACGTCGACGAGACGGAGCTTCACAACCTCGAGCTGCGCCTCAAGAAGACTTTTCCGCATCTCTTCGGCGGGAAAAATGGAGAGAACGCCGGGCCGAACGTCTCCTTCGTCGTTGCCGACGTGCGCGACAAGGGGAGGATAGAGAGCGTATTCAAGACATGGGCCCCGCAGATAGTCTTCCACGCCGCGGCCTACAAGCACGTCCCCATGATGGAGTACAACCCGAACGAGGCGGTGAAGGTCAACATGTTCGGCACCTACAACATAGCCGACGCCTCGGCCGCCAACGGTGTGGAGAAGTTCGTGATGATATCCACGGACAAGGCCGTGCGGCCGACGAGCGTCATGGGCGCGTCAAAGAGGATGGCGGAGAACATCTGCCGCGCTTTCGACTCCTGCTCCTCCACGGAGTTTGTTTCCGTAAGGTTCGGCAATGTCCTCGGGAGCCGGGGCAGCGTCCTGCCCCTGTTCCTCGAACAGCTCAAGCACGGGGGCCCGCTCACAGTGACACACAGGGATATGAAGCGTTACTTCATGACCATACCCGAAGCGGTATCGCTCGTCCTCCAGTCCTCGGTAATAGGCAGGGGCGGGGAGGTGCTGGTGCTCGACATGGGCGACCCGATGCGCATCGTGGATCTCGCCGAGGAGCTCATCCGCATACACGGGCTGGAACCGCACAAGGACGTAGACATAGAGTTCATAGAGCCTCGTCCCGGAGAGAAGCTCTTCGAGGAGATACTGACCGCAGAGGAGGGCACGACCGCGAGCAGGCACAGGAAGATTTTCATAGCGAGGAACAGCGACGCCTTTACGCTCGACGAGATGGACATGATACTCGCCGAGTTCGAGGCGCGCGTAACCGACGATCCCGAGCACGGAGCGGCCATGGCAAAGGAGTTGATGCGCAAGTACGTAAGGCACTTTGATGAGACGGAGGCGCAGGAGAATGCCGAACAAACAGGGCCGGAACGCATAAAGCATCTGCCCGTCTACGAGGTCCGGGAGGCGTGAGCGCATGGAGAGCGGAATGACGCAGAGCAAAGAGCTTAACCTTGCCGATTACTGGAAGGTCGTCTGGAGGCGCAGGCGCGCGGTAGCCGCACTATTCGTAATCGGCACCATATCCATCGCCGTTGCCTCCCTGTTCATGCCGAGCGTGTACAGGGCGAGCGCCGTCATAACGCCTGTTGCGTCACATGAAGGCGGAAGCGGCGGCGGGCTTTCGATCCTCACACAGCGGCTCGGGGGACTGCCCGGCATCTCGATGCCTGACTCCGGCTCCTCTGAGATCACAAGCCTGCTCAATTCGAACATACTGCGGGAGAAGGTACTTGCGCATGACAAAACGCTTCGGATGCTCTTCCCCGAGAGGTGGGATGAGGCTGCCGGCACATGGAAGGGCGGCGAGCGGAGCGCCGGGTCCCTCAACCCGCTCGCGCTCGCGCGCTCGCTCATGGCCCCTGGCCCGTCCGTGGCCGGCACCGGCCCCCCGGGCCCTGCCGCCTCAAACGCCCCCACGGTATGGGAGGGGATAAGGAAGCTCAAGGAGATGGTGACCATAACGCCGAGCGCCAGGGACAGCACCATAACCATCACGGCGGACGCCCCCACCCCCGAGGCCGCAGCACTTACCGTAGCCAACATACTCGACACCCTCAACGAGCACATGAGCGCCGAGGCGCAGCGGGTGGCGCGCATCAACAGAAGGTACCTCGAAGAACAGTTGACGGCGGCCAAGGACCCCATCATAAGGCAGAAGATATACAACATG
>JBHHYT010000104.1:0-6862 GCA_046757705.1 Thermodesulfobacteriota bacterium | reverse complement strand
GGTGCCCCCTGGCAAAACCCACGGCTGTTCGCCCCCGGCAAGCCGCACAATAAGGACGCCGCCCTCCCCTGACCACTGCTTTCACAAGGCAAAAAAACCGGGGGCTTTACAGTAACCCTACACCCGGGAGGGCGGCGCTCCTTATGATTACCAGACACCGGAAGATCCCCGGCGTGTGGTCATTCATCGGGTATCTCCCCGGGGGTTATGGTCCACACGGTTATGCCGAGCTTATCGGTCACAGCGGTGAGTCTTTCGAGGTATCTCCTGTCTTTTTCATCCTCCAGTATCAGCAGTATCCCCGGTCTTTTTTCCGTTCTCATGGCGTAGTAGACCGCCTGCCCGATGGCCTCGGCCCATTTGCGCGCGAAGTCCACCTCTACGGCGTAATCCTCGGTAACGCAGTCCACGCGCGTCCTGTCCGAAAGGACGACCTCCATAACCCCGTGCTGCCGGGCGCACCAGTGGCGCTGGTATGTCCGTTCCTTCATGCCCTTCGCGGAACAACAGGCGGGCGCGACGAGGGAGATGAGGACGGCTATTGAGACGGCAAGCCTCATGGCGGCGTCCTTCTGTTTTTCCTGTTTTTACGGCTTGTTCTTTCGGGGTGCGTCCGGAGGATGAAGGGTTACGCAGGGTGTGTCAGGGTGTGTGTTTTTGTTGAGAGGCGGACGCCTCAGCTGCTCTCGTTATCGAGCCCGGCATCTGGCGCAAGGACGACGTTGCCTCCGAGCAGGCCGACCCACTTCACGGCCGAGTCGGCCACCGCCACCACCGCAAGGCCCGCCATGGCCGCAACGAGCATGGAGTCGAGCCTGTAGGTGAATGCATCGGAAGGCGCGCCGGAGGCGGCCTTTGCCGTAAAGAGCCAGAAGAGGTCCCACGAGGCCACGAGCGTCATGACTACCATGAAGACCATGGGCACGAAGGTGATGAGCGCGTATCTCGCCCTTGCCGGGTGCAACTTTAATATTATAGTCGTTCCCACGCAAAGCGCAAGCGCGGCAAGGAGCTGGTTGGCCACGCCGAACATGGGCCAGATGGTGGAGACGCTCCCGGAGCTTATTAGAAAGCCCCACGCGAGGACGACGAGAGCGCTGGTGGCCACGGCGCCGGGCATCCAGTTGGTGCGCCCGAGAGGCTTGTGGACGTAGCCGCCGAACTCCTGGAGTATGAAGCGGGCCACGCGCGTGCCGGTATCGACGGTGGTGAGGATGAAGAGCGCCTCGAACATGAGCGCGAAGTTGTACCAGTAGGGCATGAACCCCTTCATGCCCGGAAGCCCGGAGAATATGTACGTCATGCCCACGGCCAGCGAGACCGCGCCGCCGGGCCTGTGGGCGACGTTCACCCCCACGGTACGAGAGAGCTCCGCGAGGTTTACGGCGGGAAAGCCCATGGCGGCCAGCGCGTCGAAGGAGAGGTGCGTGTTTATGGCGAAGTAGTCGCCGGGTATTAGAACGGTAGCCGCCACCACGGCTATGATGGCGACGAACCCCTCGGCGAGCATGGCCCCGAAGCCTATGAGCCTTACGTCGCTCTCCCTGCGTATCATCTTGGGCGTGGTCCCGGAGGAGATGAGCGAGTGGAAGCCGGAGATGGCACCGCAGGCGATGGTTATGAACATGAACGGGAATATGGAGCCGGGGATGATGGGGCCCCCGCCCCCGACAAAGCGCGTCACCGCGGGCATGTGTATCTCCGGGGCCATGAAGATGACCCCGGCGGCGAGCACCAGGACCGTGCCTATCTTCATGTAGGTCGAGAGGTAATCCCTCGGGCACAGGAGCATCCACACGGGAAGCACCGAGGCTATAAAGCCGTAGCCCGCGAGTATCCAGACGAGCGTGGAGCGGTCTATGGAGAAGACCGGCTCGAGGAACGAGCCGGGCACGTACCTGCCGAAGACGACCGCCGCGACGAGGAGCGTTACGCCAATGATGCTGACCTCGGCCACCCGGCCCGGCCTTATCTTGTAGAGGTAGAGGCCCATGAAGAGGGCTATGGGCATGGTGGCGAAGATGGTGAACGCCCCCCACGGGCTCTTGTAAAGGGCGTTGACCACGGCGAGCCCGAGGCCCGCGAGCGCCACGATGATGATAAAGAGTATGGCGAGCGCGGCGGTAAACCCCGCTATGGGGCCGACCTCCCTCTTTGCCATCTGCGCAAGCGAGCAGCCGTCGCGCCTGACCGAGGCGGCGAGTATGACGGTATCGTGCACCGCACCGCCGAAGGCCGCGCCGATGAGTATCCAGAGGAAGCCGGGCAGATAGCCGAACTGCGCGGCGAGCACCGGGCCTATGAGCGGGCCCGCGCCTGCTATGGCCGCGAAGTGGTGGCCGAAGAGCACGAGCGTGTGCGTCGGGTGGTAGTCCTTGCCGTCCTTGAGGCGCGTTGCCGGGGTCTTGCGCGCATCGTTGAGGCTAAGTACCTTTGCCGCCACGAACGTGCCGTAGAGCCTGTAGACGATGATAAAGAAGGTCGCCGCCGCCACGACGAGCCACAGTGCGTTGACGCTCTCCGATGGGTTGATTATCCGTGTCGCCACGCCGAAGGAGAAGGCGAATATAACGGAGAGTACTGCTATTATGATGTGAGAAAGTTTCATCGTCCCGGCCCCGGATCTCGATTCCTATCGGGATATTTTAATTTAAATGGAGGGGCCATGTCAACAGGGCCAAAAAAAGAGGCCCCCTTTTTCTTCGGAAAAAGGGGGAAAAAGGGGGCGCATCCGAACGAGCGCCCGCGCCGCAAGGGGTCTGCCGTACGCTCCGGGCTATGCCGACGCCATCAACCCGGCCCGTTCACTGCCCCTCTATCCAGTCCACATCCTCTCCGGAAAGGTACTTCTCCGGGTCCTTGTCGAACCTCTCCTTGCACCCGCGCCCGCAGAAGCGATAGGTCTTATCCCCGTACTCGGAGCTGAAGGGGGCCTTCTCCTCGCTCAATATCATCCCGCAAACGGGGTCTTTTACCGCCATGTCCTTACTCCTTTACGTCCCCTCCGACGACTATCTCCGGTATCCGCAGGGTCGGCTGAGCGTCGGCGACGGGCACGCCCTGCGCGTCCTTGCCGCAGGTGCCGATGCCGAAGCCGAGGTCGCTGCCGACCATGTCTATCTTCGAGAGCACCTCCGGGCCGTTGCCCGTAAGCGTCGCTCCCCGCACCATCTCCCCCACCTCCCCGTTCTCTATCATGAATCCCTCTGTCACCTCGAATACGAAGTCCCCGTTGACGGTGTTCACCTGCCCGCCGCCCATCTTCCTTACGTAGAGCCCCCTGTCGAGCGACTTCACTATCGAGGCCGGGTCTGTCGAGCCGGGGGCTATGAGGGTGTTCGTCATGCGTGGTATGGGGCGCTGGTGGTACGACTCGCGCCTGCCGTTGCCCGTGGAGACGGTGCCGGCCTTCATGGCGCTCAACCTGTCGTGCATGTACCCCTTGAGCACCCCCTTCTCTACGAGCATGCTCTTCTGTGCGGGCGAGCCCTCGTCGTCGAAGAAGAACGAGCCCCTCTTGTACGGGATGGTGGCGTCGTCCAATACCGTTATCAGGGAGGATGCCACCTCGGAGCCGACCTTGCCCGAATAAACGGAAAGGTTCTGCATGGCGAGGTCCGCCTCGAGGCCGTGTCCCACCGCCTCGTGTATCATGGTGCCACCGGCCTCGCTCGAAAGGACGACGCCCATGTGGCCTCCGGGGGCACGCCTTGCGCCGAGCATCCTTATCGCGCGCCCCGCCGCTATCTGCGCGACCTCCTCCGGCGGCGTCTCGTCGAATATCTCGAGGCCCACGGCGCCGCCCACCGGCTCGTACCCGGTCTGTATGACGTCGCCGTCCCTGGAGACCGCGTTGCAGAGGAATACCAGCCCGGTCCTCTCCTCCTCGACCCACTCGCCGAGCGAGTTGACCATCGCAAGCCTCTTGAAACCGTCGCCGTAGACGACCTTTACCTGCCTTATACGCTTGTCGAAGCCCCACGCGGCCCTGTTCGCCCTGTTGACGAGGCCGACCTTCTCCTTTAAATCAGTCTTCACCGGGAGCTTCTTTATGTCAAACCCCGGGGCTATCTCTTTTTTGAGCAGCCCGATGTCCCCTGCCTCACCACCCTCCTTCACCCCGGCGGCCACGGTGGCAGCCACCTCGAGGAGGCCCTTGTCCGTAAGGTCGTTCGTATAGGCGTAGTAGGTCTTGAGCCCGGCTATCACCCTTACGCCGCAGCCCCTGTCCCTGCCGGTCACGACCTTCTCTATCCTGTTCTCCTCGCAGACTATCGATGTGTTGAAGGTGTCCTCGACGTATACGTCCGCAAACTCGCCGCCGTTCCTGAGCGCGGCCTTTATGACCCTGAAAGGGTCGAAGTCCATAACCATTTTTTGATTCCCCTTTTTGTTATTCCGGAAGCTCTGAATAAATCAGACCTCTCTTCTCTATACAAGGGCAGACACCCCTCCCCCTCGATGGGGGAGGGCATGGGTGGGGGTGATTGACCGACAACCTCCCTGCGTCACCCTCCCCTTAATCCCCTCCCGTCAAGGGAGGGGAGACTAAGAGCAGAAACCGAGTTTAGCAACCGTACCGGGCAAGGTCAAGGCCTAAGCCCGTTCCTTCTCCGCATCTCCCTGCCTGTCCTTGGGCGTGAACATCTGGCATTCCATGCCCGAGCTTCTGAGCACCACCGCCGAGGGCATCTCATGGCCCTTGAACCTGAGGGCGCGGCAGCCGCGCGGGAACTTCGGGTCCCACGTGACATGGTAATGAGCGCAGTGGAAGCAGTTTATCTTCTCGGCCATGGTCACCCCTTGTGCGGCGGCCCCTCCGGGCCCGAGTACCTCAGTAGCGCGTAGAGCTCGTCACGCGTCTGCATGCTCGATACCATGCCCTTCTGCGTGCCGCTCACCTTGAGCACGAAGAGCGCCTCTTCCATCGCCTTCATGGCGACCCTGAAGCACGTCATTGGGAATATCACGATGGCGTAGCCCATCTCCCTGAACTCGTCGACCTCGATAAACGGCGTCTTGCCGAATTCGGTCATGTTCGCCATGAGCGGGGAGGCGACCTCTTTCGAGAATTGCGCGAACTCTTCCTTTGTCTCCAGCGCCTCGGGGAATACGACGTCCGCGCCCGCCTCCATGTAGAGCCGCGCCCTTCTTACGGCCCCGTCCATGCCCTCCAGGGCCCGCGCGTCCGTGCGGGCGATGATCAGGAAACCCGGCCTGGTGCGCGCCTCGGAGGCGGCCTTTATCTTGGCGGCGAATTCCTCGGCGGGCACGACCTTCTTGCCCGGCAGGTGTCCGCACCTCTTCGGCCACTGCTGGTCCTCTATCTGCACGCCCCATGCTCCGGCGGCCTCCAGGGCCCTTACCGTGGCGGCAGTCTCCTCCGGCCCGCCGAAGCCGGTGTCCGCGTCCACGAAGGCCGGGATGGAGACCGCTGCGGTGATGTACGAGGCGAGACGGGCGACCTCGGGACACGTGAGAATACCCGCGTCCGGCAGGCCGTTGGAGTTGGAGAGCCCGGCCCCGGAGACGTAGACCGCAGGGAAGCCCGCCTTCTCTATGAGCATGGCGCTGGCCGCGTTGAAGGCGCCGGGCGCGACTATCATCTCTTTGCTGTCAACAAGCTCCTTTAGCGTCGTCATCGCCCCCCCTTCTGCCCCCCTTCTGGAAGAGCCTCACGATGGCCCCGGCGTCCACGGCCTCGTCGAGCATCCAGAGGCGCTCGAGCGCCTCCTCCATCTCCCTGCCGGAAAAGTGCCATGAACCGAGCGCCCTGAACTTCTCCTCGACCTCGCCGTCGGTCAGCGGGTTTTTCGGGTGTCCCTTCGGGTAGACGCTCTCGCGGGCGACCACGCGGCCGGAGCGCAGCGTGACCTCCACCCTGTTCGGCACCGCCACGGGGTACATCCGGTCAAGCTCCGGGTCCTTTACGACCTTCACCCTGGCGACGAGTGCGAGCATGTCCGCGTCGAAGAGCCTGTCGGTGAAGGTCGCCAGCGTTACGTTGCCGTCGAGGAGCGCCGCCGCCACGCAGAACGGCAGGCTGTGGTCCGCGCTCTCCCTCGTGGACGGCCTCCACTTCTCCGGCCCGGAACCGATTATCTCCACCGCCGCGCCGAAGGTCCTGACGGTGACGGACTCTATGGCGTCCACCTCCTCGCCGAGCTCCGAGGCAAGCTCCACCGCCGCGCCGATGGCGCTCTGGGCGTGGTACTCGGCGGGGTAATACTTTATGTAGGTATCGAGTATCCTGAAGCGCTCCTCGCGCCCGGCGGCGAGGCGCTCGAGCGCGAAGGGCCCGGAGACCATGTTGAATACGCCGAACTCCCCCTCGAAGACCGGGGCCGGCCCCGTCATGCCGTTTTTGGCCAGACGCGCGGCGAAGACCGAGTTCATGGCGGTATGCGCGAAGGCGCACCCCTTCCACATGGAAAGCTCCCCGGCGCGCGTCTGCCTGAGCGCCGGGGCGGTAACACCGGCTATGCCGAGCGCGTGGATGGTCTCCTCGACGCAGAGACCGAGGAGCATGGAGGCCGCGAGCGTGGAAGAGAAGGCGCCCCACGTGACGTGGTCCCACCCCCGTGCGCGCAGGGTTGCAGCGTCGCACAGCGCGCACTGGACCTCATAGGCGGCGGCCACGGCGGCTATAAGCTCCCTGCCGCTGCGCCCGGCGGCCATGGCCGCGGCGAGCGCCGCCGGTATGTTGTCCGAAGGGTGCGCCGGCTCCCTGGACAGATAGGTGTCGTTGAAGTCGAGGTACCTGACGAGCACTCCGTTGGCGAAGGCGGCCATCTCCGGCGTGGTATGAAAGCCCGCAGGAGAGCCGACGACGCCGGGGCCTGCGTCCGTGGGCGGGCCGAGC
>JBHHYT010000103.1:0-6993 GCA_046757705.1 Thermodesulfobacteriota bacterium | reverse complement strand
GGGGCTCCCTATCCTGCTGTGCTGCGATTTTAACGTCGACCCGTGCGTATGGGAGGTGGCGCAGACCCGCGGCGGCGTGATCCGGGTGGTCGACGAGTTATCCATGAGGGACACGAACACGATGGAGATGGGCAGGGAGGCGGTACGCAGGTTCGCCGGCCACGGGGCCGGGATAACCGTCTACGGGGACGCGGCGGGCATGAGCAGGTCGACGACCGGGAAGAGCGACTACGCCATACTCGCGGAGCTCGGACTCGGGGACCAGAGGGTGAAGAGGTCCAACCCTCACGTAAAGGACAGGGTGAACGGGCTCAACGCCATGCTCGAGAACACGAACGGGCGGGCGCGGCTCTTCCACCACCCCCGGTGCAGGATGCTCAGGAAAGACCTCGAGACTGTGGAGTGGAGGGAAGGCGGGGCGGCCATAGACAAGTCGAACAACGACCGCACGCACGCGGCCGACGCTCTCGGGTACTTCATCGAGTACGAGTTCCCCCTGCGCTCCGTCAGGCGGGACCCATCGAAGAGGTTTTACAAATAAGGAAGGTCTGAATAATTCAAGGACGGATTGCTCAGAGGCCACATAACGTTGAACAGGAACCGACGAGGCGGAGAATTATGACGAGAGAAGAACTGATAAAGACGCATCCTCACTACGACGACTTCATCAACGAGTGGAGGTTCTACGTCCGCGCTTACTTCGGCGGCAAGATGTACAGGGACGGCAACTACCTGATACAGCACCCGTTCGAGAGCTCCGCCAATTACAGGCGCAGAAAGGAGACGAGCTACTACTACAACTACTGCGGCCCTGTCGTGGACATCTTCGTCTCCCACCTCTTCAGGAAGGAGGCAGCAAGGGACTACGGCAGCCTGGCGAACGACCCGCTCTTCGATGCGTTCTGGTGGGACGCGGACCTGGAGGGCAACACCTTCAGGCACTTCATAAGGGAGGCGCAGAGGCTGGCGTCGGTCTACGGGAGGGTCTCGGTGATCGTCGACAAGCCTGCCGCGCACGCCTCGACGCGGGCGGAGGCAGAGGCCCTCGGCATACGCCCGTACGTCTCCATCGTAACGCCGGAGAACCTCCTCGACTGGTCTTACGTGAGGCTGCCTTCCTCCGGCAGGATGGTGCTCGGCTCCGTGAAGATAAAGGAGGCAGAGGGCGTCTGGCGCATCTGGACGCGCGACTCATGGGAGCTCTGGAGCGTCGTGGAGGGGGGCCGGGACGTAAGGCTCGTGGACTCGGGGTGGCACGGCATCGGAGAGGTCCCGCTCGTAAACCTCTACAACAAGCAGTCCGGCGTGAGGATGATGGGCATCTCCGACATCCAGGACATCGCCGAGATAAACAGGAACATCTATTACCTGTGCAGCGACGCCAAGGAGATAATCGAGAACACCGCCTTCCCCATGCTCGCCATGCCTTATTCGAGGGGCGGGGACAGGGACGACAGGGAGATAGGGCCTCACAATATCATACAGTTCGACCCCACGGAGCCGAACTCGCGCCCCTACTGGCTCGAGGCCCCGCACTCCTCCCTCTCGGAGATACGCGAATGGGTGCGCCAGGACATAGCGGAGATATACAGGATAGCCAAGCTCGGCGGGGTAAAGCACTCCGAGGATACATTCAGCCCGAGGTCCGGGGCGGCGCTTGAGCTCGAATTCCAGCAGCTCTACTCCACGCTCAGTGAGAAGGCGGACAACATCGAGCAGGCCGAGGCGCGGATATTCGACCTCTGGGCCAGGTGGGAGGGCAAGGTCTTCGACGGCGTTATCGACTACCCGGACGACTTCTCCGTAAGGGACATAGACAGGGATCTCAAGAACGCGATAGAGGCGCAGAGCGCCGCCATAGGTTCCGTGACGTTCAAAAAAGAGCTTGAGAAGAAGATAGCCTCGTCCGTGCTGCCCAAGCTCGACGAGGGCGTAAGGACGCGGATATTCGAGGAGATAGCGGCAGGCGCCGCAACGGACTGAGGTACTGTTTTCGAAGGATGCCCGGCGGCAGCGACCCCGTGGCCCACGGGCAGGGAGATGCGGTTTTTGACCACCGCGGTCTCGCAACTACAGGGGGATAAAAGGAGGCTGTATGCATCAGGTTGACGAACCTAAAACGGCTGCCGGCGACGGCAACGCAGACGAACCCTCAAAGGTGATGTTCATGCCCGAGCAGCAGGCACGGGTGCAGGAGCTTATCGACGAGGCCTACAGGAAGGCCTACTCCAAGGCGCAGAGAAGCAGAGGAGGAGAAGAGATGGAGAGGCTCAAGGGCGAGGTCGGCAAGCTCAGGGAAGAGAAGAAGATGGCGGCCATCTTGAGGACGGTCTCGAGGCACAGCGTCGTTGACGCCGAGGAGGTCGCCGAGCTTCTCAAGGAACGCGTAAGGATGGACGACGAAGGGAACTTCAGCGTCATAGGGGAGTCAGGGGCGTCAAGGGTCAACAACTCGGGGCATCCGATGTCCGTTGACGAGTACATAAGCCAATGGCTCTCCGAGAGGCCGCACCACCTGAGGCCCACGGGCCCATCGGGCGCGGGATCTCATGGCGCGAGGTTCGGGGGGCGCACAAGCGTCAGCCACAACCTTAGCGACCCTGCCGCATGGCGGAACATGCCGAGGGAAGACCTGGACAGGCTCCTGACCGAAGGGATAAGCGTACAGGGGGCTTCGGGACAGAGCTACACCTTCAAGGATGTGAAGAACCCGTTCCTTGAGGCGCGCAGGAGAAAGTTCCAGGCCGGGGGCGCGCTGTAAGGCCCGCCTCCGAGGAAGAAGTGATTCTGGTTTTTCCACGGTCAATCAAGGAGGCTTCAACAGATGGCAAACGAGGTAACGACCGCCGCAGGTTCCGCAGGGGAGCTTGTAGCGGCGGAGATAGTTTCAAGGCTGATAATAGATGCGGCCTACGCAGAGGCGGCGATGCCGCCTCTGGTGAGGGTGGCGGACATAAGCTCGGACTCGACCCTTTCGGTCGAATTCCCGAAGTGGCCGCTCCTGACGGCGTCTGACCTTACAGAGGCGACCGACATGGGCAACACCGCCATCAACACCACCTCCACGCTGGTAACGGCGGACGAGGCCGGCATCATGATAACGGTAACGGACATGCTCCTTAACGGGGCCGGTCTCGGAGGGCTCGAGCCCTTCGCCACGGAGCTCGGCAAGGCGCTCGCGAACAAGATAGACACCGACCTGCTCGCCAGCGCTTCGAGCTTCACGAGCTCCGTGGGCGCCACCGGCGTGGACATGACCGAGGCGGACTTCCTCTCGGCCATATACACGCTCGAGCTCGGCAACGCCAAGGGGCCGTTCGTGGCGGTGCTCCACCCCTACCAGGTGAGCAACCTGAGGGCCGCCATCGCGGTCTCTACCGGTGCCGTCTGGGGCGGGGCCTCTGCGCCCGCCGCGGAGGTGGGCTCGCTCGGCACGCTCTACGGTGTCGACATCGTGCAGTCCACCAACTGTGCTTCCGTCAACATCGGCGCCGACAGGCAGGGCGTGATGATGCCTCTCGGGAACCAGTCAGGGCTCGCCTATGTCCTCAAGACAGGCGCCAGGACCGAGTTCCAGAGGGACGCATCGCTACGCGCTACCGAGATAGTCGTAACGGCCATCTATGGCCAGGGCTGCGTGAACACCGCGTCAAACGGCGGTGTCAAGATAGTAACGAAGCACGAGTAACGCCGTTGTCCGGGGCCGGGAGGGTCTCCCCTCCCGGCCCTTTTAAAAAAACCGAGAGCGGCACGGAATATTTTATATATCGAAACCCGATGCGGCAAGACAGGGGAAAGGAAAAAGATGACCCTGACAGTGGATTCTTTTCTCAGGCGCGGTTTTACCCCGCTGGCGTGCAACCGTTACGCGGGTATCGCATGGCAGGGAGAGTACGTCAAGGACCTGTGGATGTGGAACCGCCAGTTGACGGAGTACAGGGGCGGGATAAAGCGCATACAGACCGTCAGGGTAACGGAGTTGAAGGAGGCGGCCCTGCGGTACTGGCGCGACAGGTGGGTGCCCCTGCGGCCGGTGAATGAGGATTTCTTAAGGCGGATGGAGGCCGCGCTCAGGGCCAACCGGGGACTGAAAAGAGATGGCGTGTGCCTTCCGGAAGGCGAGTTCCTGAGGATGCTGGAGCCTATACCCGAGGAGTTCATGGGCCCGGAGGTGAGGGCGTACCTCGGGATGAAGGAGCTTGCGGGCGAGACGCTCGTAAGGGAAGACGCGGCCCCGAAGGAAGCCGTCGAGTCATACAGGCAGACAAGGGGGCGTGCTCAGAGGAGCGTCAAAGGGGGAGAGCGATGAAGGAGAGAGAAGCGGTAGAGAGGGTGGTTGGAAGGGTCTACAGGGACAGGCTTGAGAGGACGGGCAGGCTTCCCGCCCCGGAGCAGGTGCGCCGGATCGAGAAGGAGGTCAGGGAGGCGGCCCGGAGCGTTGAAGCGAAGGAGAGGGTCAGATGACCTTGAACGTAAACGTAGAGGGGCTCGAAGGGTTGAAGGGGCTGCTCGCGGAGATAAGGAACGACCTGATAAGCGGCGAGATACTCGAGCGCATGGCCATGGAGGCGAAAGACCGTGTGTTGGAGAGGACCTCTACGGGCAAGGACTTCGAGAATAAGGCGTTCGCGCCCTACTCGAAGGCCTACGGCAAGGCGCGGGAGAAACGGGGGCTTCCCGGGACAACGGTGGACCTCCGGTTTACAGGAGAGATGCTCGACGACTTAACGACGAGTACCGATCCCGCGAAAGGTGAATCGACCGTCTTCTTCAAGGACGGGAAGAGCGCGCGCAAGGCGCTCTCCCACGACGGACCCGGCGCCGGAGGTGTCCGCAGAAGGTTCCTGGGACTGAGCAGCGCGGACAGGCACGCGATAAGGGAGATGCTCGAAGAACACATAGGCGAGGTCATAAAGGATGCTTATTAAACCTGTATTCAACGGAGGCGGCGGTGGCTCCTTAACCGTCGAGGAGATTGACGGTTCACCATCCGTCGCCGCCGTTACCAAGATACAGATAAACAACGGGAGCGTAACCGACGTGGGTGGGGGCGTTGCCAAGATACAGATACCGGTGAACGTGGACGGCGGGAACTACATAGACCCGTATGTTGCGTCCCCGATGGACGTCGACGGAGGTGCATATTGACTGTTCAGATAAAAAGAGGTAACGCCGGGAACAGGCCCAACCCCCTGCTTAACGGCGAGTTCGGGTGGGATACTGATACCAGGCAGCTCTGGATAGGCAGCGGGGTGGCAAACGAAAACCTCCTTATCGCGGGTGCCGCCGTTACCACAGACTTTTCCATCTATGTCTGCACCACGGCCCTCGGGGGAGGCGCGGCCGATGCGAATGGGCTTGCCAAGAGCTCCGGCACGGCGACCGCCACCACAGCCAACAAGCTCGTTGACTCGGCGGCCTCATTCGACTCCACCTATCTCAACAAAACCGTCTACAACAAAACGACCGACCAATGGGCGAAGATAACCGCCGTGGACTCCGCCACTCAGCTCTCGCTCTCGGCGGACATAATGACGAACGGCGACAGCTACGATACGACCAACGCCTTCTCGACCGTCCCGGCGGGCTTCGCCGCCGTTCCGGGGCCATACTCCGCAAACATCACCATGCGGATAAGCCCTGGCTCGTTCCCGGAGGCTGTGACCTTCATCGGCAAGATTGCCGCCGGGAGCAAAACACTCACGGTGCAGGGCTCCACCACCGGGACGACCACGATAACCGGGGCGGTGGAGATAAGCCAGAAGATAACCACCAACAACATCACCTTCTCCGACACGACCATAAACGCCAACTACGGGGCAGAGCTTACATGGGCGAATTGCCCTCTGGTGAATACCCGCCTGAATACGAAGAACGGGAGCGACCTCACGTGGGACAACTGCGACGGGACGGGGACGACGAAGCTCTACACCTATATCGGCTCGAAGAACCTCATCGAGAACACGACCATCACCGTCGGCAACAACCCGGAGAACCTTACGGCCATAAACTCCACCATCACCAAGGGCTACACCATCTATGTCGCCACCCCCGCTCTCGGTGGTGATGATACCGTTGCGGACGGCCTGCCTATCTCGTCGGGCACGGCAACCAGTACACAGACGGGCATGCTCAACGACTCGGCGGCGAATTTTGTGCAATCAGAGGTTATCTTTAAGGCCGTCTACAACCTCACTAAGGGTACGTGGGCCAAGGTGGCTACGGTAAACTCCTCAACACAGTTAGCCCTATCGGCGGACATCATGGTGAGCGGGGACAGCTATGTCATAGTCAATGCCTTCTCGACCGTACAGGGGGCCGTGGACGCCGTACCGGGAACGATTAACTGCGACACGACCGTTCTGGTATCCGATGGCGCCTTTGCCGAGGAGGTCAGTGTACAGGGCAAAGCCTTCTCAGGGAGCTACTTCCTCAACCTGGTCGGGACGCTTGTCGTGGCCGCCTCTTATGCGGTAAGTTCCGCCACCACGACCTCTATCGACATAAGCACGGCCCCGTGGACCACGGACAGCGAGAAGGGCAAGCTGATGGTGCTGAGAAGCGGGAGCGGGGGCATAGACGCCTCATTCCTCGGCTACAAGACGGTAGCCAACTGGATAAAGAGCAACGACACCAACACCCTGAACTTCCCCGGCGTCTTTACCACCACACCGGCGGGCGGGGACAGCTTTGATATATGCACGTTGGGCACGGCCATAAACTCGATAAACATCATAAACGGGCAGAAGGCCGTCCGCACGAAGTACGTCAAGTATAGCGGTTCGACCGACTACGGCATCAACCACAACAACTTCGCTGACGGGCTCCACGACGGGTGCGAGATTTCAGGCACGAAGGGGTTTGACATATCCAACGTTTCAACCGGGGCGCTCTTCTGCGTATATGTCCATGCAAACACGAGCTCTCTGTATAGCAGGACAAGCTCGGTGCTGGAAACCTTCGGGCTGTGGGCGGTAAAGTCCACCGGGACAG
>JBHHYT010000102.1:0-7136 GCA_046757705.1 Thermodesulfobacteriota bacterium | reverse complement strand
TGCGGTCCAAGGAGAGTCCCTCCAATCGCAAGCGAATCGGGAACAGGTGCCAGGCGTGAAGCCGGCCGGGGCCGGCGGGCCCCGCGGCCGACATATTTAAAAGGGGCGGGATAATAGCCTACCCCACGGAGACCTTCTACGCCCTTGGCGTCGACCCCTTCAACCCCGCGGCCATAGAGGCTCTGTTCCACCTCAAGGGCCGCTCCTTTTCAAACCCCGTCGCGTTGATAATAGCCGGTGAGGATATGCTCAGGGCCGTGGCCGGGGATACCCCCCCCGCGGCGAAAAAGCTCATGGAGAGCTTCTGGCCGGGCCCGCTGACGATAGTAATGAAGGCGCGCGCCTCGGTCCCCCCCGTGCTTATCGGCTCCACCGGAAAGGTCGGCGTGCGCATGCCGGGGCACCCCGCGGCGCGAGCCCTGTCGGCCACGCTCCGCTCCCCCATAACGGCCACGAGCGCCAACCCGACGGGCGCCAGGCCACCCGTCACCGCCGGGGAGGTGCTGGGCTACTTCGACGGCTCCATAGATATGCTCATCGACGCGGGGACCCTCGCTGGCAGGCTCGGCTCCACGATAGTGGACGTCACCGGCACAGAGCCCCGCATAATACGAGAAGGCGAGATACCATCCTCCGAGGTCTTCGAGGCGCTGCAGCGGCCTTGAAGGCCTTCCTCCCGGCGGGTTCGGGATAACGCCCTTCATTGCCGGCCCGCGCCCAGAAACTGCCGATATTCCCGTTCTTGAAAATAAACGGGTGATCGGGGAAAACCTCCCCCTTTCCCAAAGGGGGACCGAGGGGGATTTGTGTCATTGCGAGGGAGCACGGCGGCCGAAGGACCTGCGGCCGATTACCGGCAAAGAGACGAGATTCTTCGCGTTGTTCAGAATGACAGAGAGAAAGGTCATTGGGGGGGAGCGCAAGCGACCGAAGAATCTATCCCCCCCGCCCCCTCCTCCCCCCGCATCAAAGCCTGAAAAAAAATCCATTAAAAATACAAAAAAAACTAAAGTCCCGCCTCAAGCCGTCCGATAAGTATACAAGGAGGCGTTATGATTTCCTCTTTAGGCCCATCCGTCTCAGGCATGAGGGCGGCCCTCAGGATGCTGGATGTCTCGGCCCACAACACCGCGAACCTCAACACCGACGGATACAGGGGACAGACGGTGGAGATGAGGGAGACGCAGGGCGGGGTCACGACCCGTGTCGTTCAATCGACCGGTACGGGCCCTGTGCGCGCCGACGCTTACGGCAACCTCTTCGAGGCGTCGAACACAAACATCGTCGAGGCGGTGACCTCCGGGATAATCGCGCGCCACATGTTCTCCGCCAACCTCGCGGCCTTCAAAAGGGCCGACGAGGCGGAGAGGTCCGTTATAGATATACTCGGGTAAGGTGCTGTAAAAGCCGCCCGTCAGGAGATCTTTTTAAGCCTTGCAGCGAAAAAACCGTCCACCCTGTGCCTGTGCGGGTATGTCCTGAAAAAGCCTGGCTCATCCACCAGCGCGCCGCATTCCTCCGGGACATACCCGCCGGCACCCTCCAGAACGAAGTCTTCCCTGCTCTTGAGAAAATCCTCGATGACGCTGTCGGTCTCCTCCGGTTCGAAGGTGCAGACCGAGTAGACCATACACCCGCCCGTCTTCAGGTAGCCGGCGAGGTTCGCCAGGAGCCTCCTCTGCATCTGCCCGTTCTCTATGACGTCAAGGTGCGTCCTGCGGTACTTTATGTCCGGCGACCTGCCGATGACGCCGAGCCCGGAGCACGGCGCGTCGCAGAGTATGGCGTCGAAGAGGAGCGGGCCGGTGGGCAGCGGGCCGGTGGAGTCGGCCTCCATGGTCTCTATTATGGTTATGCCGAGACGCCGGGCGGCGTTTTCGACCGACTTCAGCCTCCCGGCGTACCTCTCAAGGGCGCAGATGCGCCCTTTGTTCTTCATAAGCTCGGCCATGTGCGTGGCCTTGCCCCCCGGCGCGCTGCACGCGTCGAGCACCGTCTGGCCCGGCTCTGGAGAGACCAGATGGGCAATGAGCTGGGAGGCCTCGTCCTGAATGTAGAACCTCCTGTCGCGCGGGCTTACACGTCCCCTTACCACCTCCACTCCGTCGGGGCTCAGGTGCGTCTTCCTCGCATCGACCCCTTCGGGGGCAAGCCCCCTTATGAGAGATTCCCGCGTGACCACCAGGCTGTTGGCCCTCAATGTCCTCGGCGGGACCTCGAGGTTCGCCCTGCAGATCTTCTCCGCCTCCGCCTCCCCGAACCTCTCCATCCACCGCCTCACCAGCCAGAGCGGGTGGGAGCACTCTATGGAGATGCGCAGGGCGGGGTCGTCGTACGCCGCGGCCTGCGCGCCCTTTTGGGAGTCGATCTTGCGCAGCACCGCGTTTACAAAGCCCGCCTTTCTTCTGCCGCCGGACTTGACCAGATTCACGGTCTCGTTTATGGCGGCCGAGGGAGGGACCCTGGTGAGGAACAACAGCTGGTACGCGCCCATGCGCAGCGCGTTGAGGACGCTCCTCTCCAGCTTTCCGGTCTTTATGACGGAGAAGGAGTCGATCACCCTGTCTATCTTTATCCGCCACCTCAACACCCCGTAGACTATCTCGGTGGCGAGCCCGGCGTCGACGGCATTGAAACCCGCAAGCTCCCTGTCGAGGACGATATCGGCGTATGCCCCTCCGTCCACCCTGTCGAGGGCGCGCAGGGCCGCCCTCCTCGGGCTGTCATTTGCAGCCTTCATCATTAAAGCCTTTCCTTTACCATGAGTTTACTCATCGCAGGGGCTTCCTGCAACAACTTTCTTCGGATTTCGCCGTAAAATACGCCTGTTTCCGGGCTCCTCTCCTCCGGGATGTAACTCGAAAGAGGCATCTCTCAACCTGATGCTTATAAAACCTACAGTTTTTATGAAACCCGACGATAATCTGGAGATAGCGGCACGGGCGGCATTGGCCCACAAACGAGACGGCCGCGTCGCAACATACCCGACGGGAGGTATGGGAACTCCGTGGACTACTCCTGAAATCAACCCTTCGGACACCAGTGAATCAACCCCTGTCACTATCCAGTCCGGCATCAAGCGCACCGATATGAATTGCAAACGAACAAACCAAGGAGGCTGGTATGAGATTGCTGCAAAGGGTAAGCATCAGAAACTTTCTGGTAGGCATAGTGGGGCTCCTGATCCTGATATTGATGGTGCTCTCTGCAAACAACGTGTGGAATTCATACACGAGAAGGAACGAGATCTCGCGCGTGGACATGGCCAACGAGCTTTCCGACGACATACTCGCGGCCTCGGGCTACGAGGGCATAGAGCGAGGCGTTACGGCCGCCGCCCTCGCCTCGAACAAGCCCGTTGACGCCTCTACCATTCAGAAGGTGAAGGACTTGAGGGAGAAAGGCGACGCCGCGGTGCACAAGGCCCTCAACCTGGCCGAGGAGCTCACGAGGGTGGACAGCACGAACAACATGATCCCCCCCGCCCTCAAGAAGATCGAATCCGTCTACTCGTCGCTCAATTCCGCGCGCGCCTCGATAGACCGCGAGTTCGGCCTCTCGGCGAAGAGCTACTCCCCCAAGGACTGGATATCCCTAATGACCTCGTTCATCGACGCCAACGCGGAGCTGAGGTTCGCGGCGTTCTCATCGACCGCCTCCAAGGACACGCATCAGGAGGCGCTCAGGATGAACCTCGAGCTAAAGCAGGCGGTATGGCTGGTGGCCGAGTACGCCGGAAGGGAACGGGCCACGCTCGGGCACTTCGTGGCCTCAAGAAAGCCGGTCGACCCGGAGGTGCTTGCCAAGCTCAATACCTTCAGGGCCATAGTGGACCTCAACATCAAGCCGATACTCCGCCTCAAGGAGGTAAACGGCACCGACCCGCAGATACTGGCGAGAGTCTCTGAGATGGAGCAGAACTTCCTGGGCAGCTTCGGCGAGGTGCGCCGTTCCGTGTACGCCGCGGTCGCCACCGGCGCCTATCCGCTCTCCGGCAAGGACTGGATAGAAAAGGCCACGAGCGGCATAAACACGATACTCGACGTCTCCGCCGTCGTCGGTCAGAAGGTCGATGACAAGATCATGGCGGACCTTGCGGCCTCCAAGAGGGACATGATGCTCAACGTAGCCATGCTCGGCTTCATCGTCTGCCTCGGCGCCCTGTCGTTCTGGGTGATAAACAGCAAGATCGTAGCGCCGATGCGCTACCTGAACAACACCATGAGCACGATAGAGAGCACCAACGACCTTACCGTAACCATAGACGTCAAGAGCGAGGACGAGAGCGGGCAGATGGCAACGGCGTTCAACCGCATGATGGAGAAGTTCCATGGCATGATAAGGAACATCCACGTATCGATAGAGCAGCTGGCGTCATCGTCCGAGGAGCTTTCAAGCTCCGCCATACAGATAGCGGGCGGCTCACGGGCGCAGAGCGAGAGGGCCAACCAGGTCTCCACCGCCTCGCAGGAGATGAGCGCCACGCTTACCGAGGTAGCCAAGAACATATCCGGGGCGGCCACGGCGGCCAAGGAAGCGAGCGACGTGGCCGTAAAGGGCGGCGACATCGTCTCAAAGACCATCGACTCCATGAACGGCATAGCCGTAACGGCGAAAGAGAGCAGCGACATCATCTCGGTCCTCGGCGGCAGGTCGAAGGATATAGGAAACATAATAAACGTCATCGACGACATAGCCGACCAGACCAACCTCCTTGCCCTGAACGCCGCCATAGAGGCCGCGCGCGCCGGGGAGCAGGGACGCGGGTTCGCCGTCGTCGCCGACGAGGTCAGGAAGCTCGCCGAGAAGACCATCAAGGCCACGAAGGAGATCGGCGAGATGATAAAGGCCATGCAGGGAGAGACCGACAAGGCCATCAACTCCATGGAACAGGAGGTGGCCGCGGTAGAGAACGGCGTCTCCCTGGCCAAAGAGGCGGGCAAGGCCCTTACGGAGATCGTCTCCAAGGTGGACGAGGTGACCTCCATGGTGCACCAGGTGACCACGGCCACCGCGCAGCAGACGACCGCCACGGAGCAGATAAGCAGCGACATAGAGGCCGTGGCGAGCGTCGTGACCGAGACAACGACAAGCACCGAGCAGATAGCGAGGGCGAGCCAGGAGATAGCCGAGCTTGCGACCGTTCTCAGGGGCAACGTCGAGGTCTTCAGGATATCGGCCACCGGCGCATCCGCGGGCAACGTGGTCCCGTTCAGGGAGCACCACGAACCCGGGAAAGGGACAACCGAGCGGCCCCTACACGAAAAGGCCGTTTGACCCGACCGGAAGACGGCGGCGGGGCCCCCTTCGGGGGCCCCGCCGTAATTTTTTCCGCGTACCGCAGCCCCCCTTCGACCGCCCATGGCGGGCCTCCCGGCGCAGACGCAATTTCTTGAAAAAAAACGCTATCTTTGATAAAATTTCAACATGGAAGGTCTGATCTATTCAGGCCTTCCGCGGCATATGGATGTGCCGCCATTTTCAATGGCTGCCATCCTTTGAAAATGTAAGAAGAAGAAAAATCGCATTTTTCTTTTTCGTCTCTGAATAATTCAGGGACGAATTATTCAGAGGTTACTCATGATAGAAGAACACGGCATAGTGGTCCAGCTCAAGGGAAGGACCGTACTGATAAAGACCCGGCAGAGCTCGGCGTGCGAGGGCTGCGCCTCGAAGAAGTCCTGCTCGAGCGGCCAGGCCGCGGGCGAGGACGCCTTTATCGAGGCGGAGAACACCGTCGGCGCGGAGGTAGGGGACAGGGTGGTCTTCTCCGTGGGCGCGGGCTCCGTCCTGAAGGCAGGGGCGCTCCTGTACCTCGTACCCATCATAAGCTTCATCTTCGGGGTCGTAATCGGCCAGACCGAGGCCGTGGGCGCCCTGTTGCCCGGACAGAACCCGGACCTCGTCTCCGGCGTTCTCGGAATAATCTTTCTCGCCCTTGCTTTTATCGGACTGAAGGTTTATAGTGCGTTCCTCGACAAGAACACTACCTTCAGGCCGAAGGTGCTAAGGGTGGAGTAAGCATTGGGTATCCATGTAGTCTGCAACAACAAGAAGGCCTACCACAATTATTTCATAGACGAGACCGTAGAGGCGGGCATCATGCTCACCGGCCCGGAGGTGAAATCCCTGCGCCTCGGGCGCGCCAACCTCAAGGACAGCTACGCCCGGATAAAGAACGCGGAGATCTGGCTCGTAAACACGCACATAAGCCCGTACGCGCAGGCCGACTCCTTCGCCCAGCCCGACCCGGAGCGGACCCGAAAGCTCCTGCTCCACAAGAAAGAGATACTGAGGCTCATCGGGAAGACCCGCGAGAAGGGTTACACGCTCGTGCCCACCAGGATATACTTCAAGGGCGGCAAGGCGAAGGTGGAGCTCGGGCTCGCCAAGGGCAAGGCCAGCTACGACAAGAGGGAGACGCTCAAGAAGAAAGAGGCCCTCCGCGAGATGGCAAGGGAGTTCAAGAAGAGCCGCCATTAACCTGGCGGGGGCGGCCGGACCGGGGGGACAGTGGGCACGAAAATCTGTTTAAACACAGAGAGGTAATCGAAGCGTCCGCCCGGGCTTGAAAAATGAACCACTCCGGGCCAAAGCCCGGAATTTCCATGCCTCCCCTCCCTCGATGGGAGGGGATTGAGGGGAGGGTGAAGGATTCTTTTTTTCCCCTCCTCCGTCCTCCCCCACCAAAACGGAGCATGAAAACCTTTTTAAATCCCGGCCTTTGTGCTAAAATATATATGGTAAGATTTGTTCTTTGACAAAGAAAGCATGGGGGCGACCGGCTTCGACGGGGCGAACCGATGCCGAGGGAAGCATACCGAGGTCTACTGCCTCGTTAAACAGGTAGGAAACAATAGTCGACACAGACTATAATTACGCACTAGCCGCTTAAGCGGCCAGCGTCTTTCAGGCCTTTTCCTGCGGGGCTTGCGAGACGACCACTTAGCAGGATAGCCATAGGGGCTCGGTCCGAAGGACCTGATGGCGAAACTCAAACGGACTGGCTCAACGAAACCCTGCCGGTAAGGTTTCCGCGAGCGAGACTCGATTACCGGCTAAGTATGTAGATGCCCCGGCTTAGGCGTTTCCGGACGTGGGTTCGATTCCCACCGCCTCCACCAAATTTATGCTGT
>JBHHYT010000101.1:0-7358 GCA_046757705.1 Thermodesulfobacteriota bacterium | reverse complement strand
TCCGCGAGGGCGGCAGGACGGTGGGCGCCGGGGTCGTAACGAAGATAATAGAGTAGAAAAACACGGTAGGCGGCACCGGTTATCCGGCACGGCAGGCCGGCGCCTTGCCGAATAACCGTTTACAGTTTCGTATCGGAGGGATCGATCAGATGAGTGACATAATTACGCTGGCCTGCACCGAATGCAAACGCAGGAACTACACCACGACAAAGAACAAGAAGAACATCCCGGACAGGCTCGAGCTCAAGAAGTATTGCAAGTTCTGCAAGAAGCACACGCCCCACAGGGAGACCAAGTAGGGGGCGGTCTCCGGCGCAAGGGGGCGCGGCACAGGGGCGGTCTCAGGTACACAGGGGGCGGTCTCAGGCTGGCCGGCGTGGGCTGTGTAAACCCTTCTCAGGCGGGGCTTGCAGGGATTTAAGAGATAATAGGCCAGTAGCTCTAACGGCTAGAGCGGCGGTCTCCAAAACCGCATGTTGGGGGTTCGAATCCCTCCTGGCCTGCCATTTTATTTTTGACGGTCCGGGGCCCCCGTGGCTTCGGGAAGGCCCGGCCGGACCGGTCGCACAGGTGGCTTCTACCGCGCGGCCCGGAAGACCGGGCGGCGCAATTAAAACAGGGCAACAGGGACTTAAAGGAATGGAAAAAATAGACAAGGCGAAACGGTTCTTCAGCGAATCGAAGCAGGAGCTTAAGAAAGTCACCTGGCCTACCAAGCAGCAGACCGTTACATCTACATGGGTCGTAATCGCGGTCACGGTCGTCCTCTCGATATTCCTTGGTCTTGTGGACCTTGTGCTATCCAAATTTATCGGTTTGATACTGAAGTGAGGTGATATGTCCAAAAAGTGGTATGTAGTCCATACCTACTCGGGGTATGAAAATAAGGTCAAGGCCGCCCTTGAGGAGAAGATAAAGTCCACCGGCAAGGAGGAGTTCTTCGGCGAGGTGCTGGTGCCCTCGGAGAAGGTCGTGGACATGGTAAAGGGCGTGAAGAGGACGACGTCGAGGAAGTTCTTCCCCGGCTATATCCTCGTGAACATGGAGATGAACGACGAGACGTGGCATGTCGTCAAGGACGTCCCCAAGGTCACGGGCTTCGTCGGCGGCCAGGAGACCCCTCCGGCCATCACCGACGAGGAGGTGCAGAAGGTGACCCGCCAGATGGAAGAGGGCGCCGTGAGGCCCAAGCCCAAGGTGCTCTTCGACAGGGGCGAGAACGTCAGGGTCATAGACGGCCCGTTCACCAACTTTGCCGGCATCGTCGAAGAGGTGAAGCCGGATAAGGGCAAGCTGCGGGTGCTCGTCTCCATATTCGGGCGCGCCACGCCGGTCGAGCTCGACTTCGTTCAGGTCGAGAAGTCTTAGCGGCCTGCCTCGGTTATTGATTTCTGTTTTTTGCGCCCGGAGATGCAGGGCCGGTCTGTACGGGCTGTTGATACGATGATGAAAAAAACCGCGCGGCGCGAAGAGGGCCGACGGTAGGACAAGAGAGGTCAAAACGAGATGGCAAAGAAAGTAACCGGACAGATTAAACTGCAGATACCAGCCGGAAAGGCGAACCCGTCGCCCCCGGTCGGTCCTGCGCTCGGGCAGCATGGCGTAAATATAATGGAGTTCTGCAAGGCGTTCAACGCCAGGACGCAGGCGCAGGAGGGCATGGTAACCCCGGTGGTCATCACCGTCTATGCCGACAGGTCTTTCTCTTTCGTGACGAAGACCCCTCCCGCGGCCGTCCTTCTCCTCAAGGCCGCCAAGCTCGAGAAGGGTTCCAAGGAGCCCAACAAGGACAAGGTCGGGAAGGTCACGAAGCAGCAGGTAGAGGACATAGCCAAGCTCAAGCTCTCCGACCTGAACGCCGGAAGCCTCGCTACGGCAGTAAAGACTATTGAAGGTACCGCAAGGAGCATGGGTATCACGGTGGAGGGCCAGTAAAATGGGAAAAAAATACGACGCGGCGTTAGCCAAGGTCGAAGAAGGCCGGAACTACTCGGTGGACGAGGGCTTTGCCCTCCTGCCCGAGACAGCCTTCGCCAAGTTTGATGAAACGGTTGAGATGTCGGGACGCCTCGGCGTGGACCCGAAGCACCCCGAGCAGATGGTAAGGGGCACGGTCATGCTCCCCAACGGTCTGGGCAAGAAGGTGCGCGTGCTCGTCTTCGCAAAGGGCGAGAAGGAGGCCGAGGCCAACGAGGCCGGGGCCGACTACGTGGGCGCCGAGGAGTTGATAGAGAAGGTCTCCAAGGGCTGGACCGATTTTGACAGCGTAGTCGCCACTCCGGACATCATGGCGCTCGTCGGAAAGCTCGGAAAGGTGCTCGGCCCCAGGGGGCTGATGCCGAACCCGAAGCTCGGCACCGTCACCTTCGATGTGAAGAAGGCCGTAACCGAGCTCAAGGCCGGCAAGGTCGAGTTCAGGGTGGACAAGGCCGGCAACATCCACGTGCCTGTCGGGAAGGTCTCCTTCGGGCCCGAGAAGCTCAGGGAAAACTTCTACGCGGTCATGGACGCGCTCGTGAAGGCCAAGCCCTCCGCGAGCAAGGGCGTCTACATAAGGAGCCTGTCCATCTCCACCACCATGGGCCCGGGCATAAAGCTCGACACCCTCGAGGTGAGGAACAAGTTCAAGTAGGCTTTGAAAGAAGCTTTTTTATAAAAACCTGATACTGGTCAAAGACAGCAGGGGCCCCTTAGGGGCTTAATCATCCTGCCGAGGCCGTGCAAAGCGTATGGCGCCGCCGTCAGGGCGGGCGTGGAGGAAGAGGTATTTCCTCTGCGCTGCATTGCGTTTTAAGCCTTGAACCCTTTCTGTCTTTGCAACCGGAAGAGAGAAAGGAGGGGAGAAAAGATTGGATAAGTCAGAGAAGGTAACTCTTGTAGCAGACCTTAAGGACAAGTTCAGCAGGGCGGACGCCATGTTCGTCGCCGAGTACCAGGGCATAAAGGCGAGCGACATGGACGGGATAAGGAAGGGCCTGCGGGACGCTTCCGTGGACTTCAAGGTCGTAAGGAACACGCTGGCAAGGCGCGCCATCGCGGGCACCGAGCTCGAGTCCATCGGAGAGACGCTCAAAGGGCCCACGGCGCTGATATTCAGCTACGAAGACGCCGCGGCCGCGGCCAAGGTGATCACCCGGTTCTCGAAGGAGCACCCGAAGCTGAAGCTTCTGCTCGGGGCGCTTGGGAACAAGGTGATAGGCCTCGACGAGATAAAGGGCCTCGCTGAGCTTCCTCCGAGGGACGTGCTCCTCGGCAAGCTCCTCGGGTCGCTGAATTCGCCCGTTACGGGCTTCGTCATGGTCCTGAGCGGCGTTCCGAGAAAGCTGCTCTTCGCGCTCAACGCGATAAAGGACGCCAAGGCGGCTGCCGCACCGGTGCAGTAAACAGACAAGGCGCAGTTAAACCGGCCCGCCGAGGCGCGGCCTAATCCATAAGGCTTTAAATCGATATTCCAGGAGGAGAACGAAAAATGGCAGATCTGAAGAGGGAAGACGTAATAAAATATATCGAGAGCATGAGCGTGCTTGAGCTTGCCGACCTCGTAAAGGAGCTCGAGGAGAAGTTCGGCGTATCTGCGGCCGCACCCGTGGCCGTGGCAGCCGCCGGCGCACCGGCAGCGGCCGGCGCGGCAGCCGCCGAGGCGAAGACCGAGTTCGACGTCATACTCAAGGAGTTCGGCGCCGAGAAGATAAAGGTCATCAAGGAAGTAAGGGCGGTGACGGGCCTCGGGCTCAAGGAAGCCAAGGACCTCGTCGAAGCCGCTCCCAAGGCCCTCAAGGAAGGCGTCTCCAAGGAAGAGGCCGACAAGATAAAGAAGCAGGTCGAGGCCGCCGGCGCCACGGTAGAGATCCAGTAATCCGCACCCGTGATGCCCGCCTGCGGGGCGGGCATCACGGGTTCTCTTGAAGCTAAAATTACTCATCGAAAAACGAATACATCCAGGCGCGGGACCTACCGGTAACTATTATGTGATTGTCCCCGCCGCCACGTCTTATATAGATTGAATCAGCCCGCCGGGAGCCCGGCGGGCGATTCTGCTGTTGGATTTTTAAAAAGGAGTAAAACGAATATGGCTTCCTCCCATTTAATGAACGGACAGCTTTTGAGGAAGGACTACTCTCGAATAGGCAAGGTCGTGAGCATGCCGAACCTTATCGAGGTTCAGAAGAAATCTTTTGTCCAGTTCCTGCAGCTCGACGAAGATGCCGACGCGCGTTCGGAAACCGGTCTGCAGGCCGTATTCCAGAGCGCCTTCCCCATAAAGGACTTCAGCAACACCGCCTCCCTCGAGTTCGTCAGGTACACGCTGCTCGACCCCAAGTACACCGTGGACGAGTGCCACCAGAAGGGCATGACCTACGCCTCTCCGATAAAGATACTCGTGCGGCTCATCATGTGGGACAAGGACGCCGAGACCGGGGCGCAGAGCATACGCGACATAAAGGAGCAGGAGGTCTACTTCGGCGAGATACCGCTGATGACGGACAACGGGAGCTTTATTATTAACGGCACGGAGCGGGTAATCGTAAGCCAGCTCCACAGGTCTCCCGGCGTCTTCTTCGAGTTCGAAAAATCCAAGGGCTTCACCGGCAAGGTGCTCTACACCGCGCGCGTCATCCCCTACCACGGCTCATGGCTCGACTTCGAGTTCGACCAGAAGGACTGGCTCTACGTGAGGATCGACAAGAGGCGCAAGATGCCCGCCTCCATACTCCTGAAGGCGCTCGGGTACTCGGTCGAGGAGATGCTCAATTACTTCTACCCGACCGAGGAGATAGTCCTCGAGAACAAGAAGATATTGAAGAGCGTCGAGCCGGAGTATCTCATCGGGCAGAAGGCGAGCCGCGAGATAAAGGACCCGGACACAGGCGAGGTCATCGTAAAGAAGGACAGGAAGTTCACGCGCCTTGTGCTTAAAAAGCTCATCGCCGCGAAGATAAAGTACATCCCTGTGGAGGTCGAGGACATTGTCGGAAGGGTAGCATCCAAGGACATCGTCGACCCGAACACCGGCGAGGTAGTGCTCGAGTGCAACGACGTGCTTACGAGGGAGAAGCTCGATGAGATATCCCGCAGGGGGATAACGACCTTCAGTCTCCTGCTCATCGAGGCCATGGGCACCTTTTTCAGGGAGACCCTCTTAAACGACCGCGTCGGCAACGAGGAGACCAAGTCCATACTCGATTACAGGAAGAACAACCCGGACGATCAGGTCACCAACATGACCATGAACGCCCGTGTAGAGATATACAAGAGGCTCAAGCCGGGCGACCTGCCCACGGCTGAGACAGCCAAGACGTTCTTCAACGACCTGTTCTTCAACGCCGAGCGGTACGACCTCTCAAAGGTCGGCCGCCTCAAGATCAACCGCAAGCTCGGCTTCGAGAACGTGCCTCTGGAGACGACCACGCTCAGGAAGGAGGACATCCTCGAGGTCGTGCGCTACCTGATTCTCCTGCGCAACGGCCAGGGCTCGGTAGACGACATCGACCATCTCGGCAACCGCCGCGTGCGCTCCGTCGGAGAGCTTCTGGAGAACCAGTACAGGATAGGACTGCTGCGCATGGAGAGGGCGGTAAAGGAGAGGATGAGCCTCGGCGAGCTTGAGACGCTGATGCCGCACGACCTCATAAACCCCAAGCCGGTCTCGGCCGTTATCAAGGAGTTCTTCGGAAGCAGCCAGCTCTCCCAGTTCATGGACCAGACGAACCCGCTCTCCGAGATAACCCATAAGAGGAGGCTTTCCGCCCTCGGGCCCGGAGGCCTGACGAGGGAGAGGGCCGGCTTCGAGGTCAGGGACGTCCACGCCACGCACTACGGGCGCATCTGTCCCATCGAGACGCCTGAAGGCCCGAACATCGGCCTCATCGTCTCTCTGTCCACCTACGCGCGCGTAAACGACTTCGGCTTCATCGAGACCCCGTACAGGGAGGTCAGGGACGGCAAGGTCTTCAACCGGATAATCTACCTCTCGGCGCTCGACGAGGAGCAGCACGTTATCGCGCAGGCCAACGCGCCCATCGACAAGGACGGCAGGTTCACAAACGAGTTCGTCTCCTCGCGCAAGGGCGGGGACTTCATAATGGCGCGTCCCGAAGAGATTACCCTCATGGACGTCTCCCCGAACCAGCTCGTCAGTGTCGCCGCCGCGCTCATCCCGTTCCTCGAGAACGACGACGCGAACAGGGCCCTTATGGGCTCGAACATGCAGAGGCAGGCCGTCCCGCTCATCCGCACCGAGTCCCCCATCGTGGGCACCGGCATGGAGAGCATGGTGGCCCGGGACTCGGGTGTGACCGTACTCGCCAAGGCCCCCGGGGTCGTCGACAGCGTCGACGCAACGCGCATAGTCATCAAGAACGAGACCGGCGGGGTGGACATATACAACCTAACGAAGTTCAGGAGGTCGAACCAGAACACGTGCCTGAACCAGAAGCCCATCGTATTCAAGGGCGACGTGGTAACCGAGGGGCAGGTGATAGCCGACGGCCCGTCCACCGAGGACGGCGAGCTCGCCCTCGGCAAGAACGTGCTCGTCGCGTTCATGCCCTGGGGCGGATACAACTTCGAGGACTCCATACTCATAAGCGAGCGCCTTTTGAGCGACGACGTCTTTACCTCCGTCCACATCGAGGAGTTCGAGATAGTCGCCCGCGACATCAAGCTCGGCAAGGAGGAGATAACCCGCGACATCCCGAACGTCGGCGAAGAGGCGCTCAAGGACCTCGACGACAGCGGCATCATCCGCGTCGGAGCGGAGGTGGCCCCCGGGGACATCCTCGTAGGGAAGATCACCCCCAAGGGCGAAACGCAGCTCTCCCCGGAGGAGAAGCTCCTGAGGGCCATATTCGGCGAGAAGGCCGAGGACGTAAAGGACACTTCGCTTCGCGTGCCCCCGGGCATCGAGGGCGTGGTCATAGACGCCAGCGTCTTTTCGCGCAAGGGCGCGGAGAAGGACGAGCGGAGCAGGTCGATAGAGGACAGGGAGATGGCGCGTCTGGTCAAGGACTGCGAGGACGAGATAAGCATCGTCAAGGAGTCCGGCTACGCGCGCGTGCGCAAGCTCCTGCTCAACAAGAAGTCACAGGTGAGGATAGCCGACAAGAAGGGCAACACCATCCTCTCCAAGGGCAAGCCCATTACCGCCGAGGTGCTCGACGCCATCCCGCAGGGCAGGTGGCACGAGATAATCCCCGCTGAAGAGAAGGCCGAGAGGGAGGTAGAGGAAGCCCTGGCCAGCCTCTCCGAGCAGGTAGAGGCCATAAAGTACATCTTCGACGACAGGATAAACAGATTGAAGCGCGGAGACGAGCTTCCTCCCGGCGTCATAAAGATGGTCAAGGTCTATATCGCCATGA
>JBHHYT010000100.1:0-7387 GCA_046757705.1 Thermodesulfobacteriota bacterium | reverse complement strand
GTGTACGCGAGCGCCACCTGCCCGGGGTACCGCGCTATCTCGTAGGACCAGAGCGTCAGGGAGTCCTTCCACACGCGCGTCTGCCGCACGGTGGCCCATGATAGGGCTATCACGGCTGCGAGAACGGTTGCGGCGACGACCATGCGCCCGACCCCCCGCCCGACCCCCCGTCTTGCCTTCTGTCTGGCAATGACGCGTCCCGCGAGCGCGCCGGCGAGCACGAAGAGGCCTATCGTTGGAAGGTAGGTGTACCTGTCGGCGGCGGCCTGGGAGCCGACCCTGATTATGCCGGAGACCGGCAGGAGCGTTACGGCGTAGCAGAGCATGGCCGTGCCTATGTACCTCCTGCGCCTGAAGGTCAGGACGCAGACGGCGGTCAAGACCAGAAAGACGGCGAGGGAGACGATGGAGGCGGGGCTTGAAAGGAGGGACGCCCCAGTGCCGCCCATCCCTGAAGGACGCGGGTACAGGGGCGCGAGCCCCACGGGCGCGATGGTCTTGTAGAGGTAGAAGACCGACGCGTTTATCGCCGTCAGGACCCTGTCGAACGGCGCGGCTGATGAGAGCGGGGCAACGGCGTCGTACAGCCTCTGCGCCCACAGGGCCGTTGCCGAGGCCGCAACGCTCAAGGCGAAGAACGGTATCTTTTCAGCGACCGCCCTCCCTGCGCCCGCGCCCCTCCTCCCGGTGAGCCTGCCCAGAGGGTAGAGGTCGAGTATGAGGAGCACCGCCGGGAGGGTCACGGCCATGGGCTTGGCGAGCAGCGCGAGTATGAAGAGGACGAGCGAGGCCGCGTACCATAAAAGCCCTCGCCCCGGGGCATTTTTCACCGAGGCGTATTCGATGTACGCGAGCGCAGCGAGGAGGAAGAAGAAGGCGCAGAGCACGTCCTTCCTCTCGGCTATCCACGCCACCGACTCTACCCGCAGGGGGTGGAGCCCGAAGAGGAGCGCGGCAACGAAGCCCGCCCATAGAGCGCCTTTCTTAGCTCCTTCGCCATGCGCTGCGATAGCGTAGAGCCTTGCTCCAAGGACGAGGACGAGCGCGGAGTTGAGCGCGTGCAGCAGGTTGTTCGTGAGGTGGTAGCCGAGTGGATTCAGCCCCCAGATGGCGTAGTCGAGGGTGTAGGAGAGGAGCGTGAGCGGAAGCCATGTGCCCACGACCACCGACGAGAAGGCCCACCTTATGTCGAGCGAGCGGATGTGCAGGTTCCTGTAGACGTAGGCCCCGTCGTCCCAGTTGACGAAGCCGTTGCCGAGCACGGGCAGGTAGACGATGAAGACCGTTGCGGCCACGAGCGCGCCGAGCAGAAGGAGCGTGCGTGCGCCGGAGGTCCGGCGGGCGGCCTTTATTTCCGTAGCTTCAGGCATCGTCTCCTTATCATCGGGGACCATTGGGGTCAAGGGGGGGCCAAGGGGGGTCAGCGCCCCCCGGATTCGAGATAACCGAGATAGTCGGCGGCGATGGCGCTTCCGAGCGAGGCGGCCCGCCGTGCGCTCTCCGCCGCGCGGTCACGGAGGCCGAGCTCAGAGTATATGAGGCTCATGTTGTAATGGAAGTTGGCCCTCCCGGGTCTCAGCTCCACCGCGGTCTTCATGTCCCTGAGCGCAGAGGCGAGGTCCCCGAGCCTCTTGTACGAGTTGCCCCTCATGCTGTACGCCTCTGCGTAGTCGGGTTTCAATCCGATGGCATGCGTAAGGTCCTCTATCGCCTCCGCGTACCTGCCGTTGTTCTTGTAGAACTCGGCCCGGCTGTAGTAGGCGGTCTGCTCGCGCGGAAAGACCCGGATCTCCCTTGTCCATAGCGCCTGCCCGTCCTTCCAGAAGGCCTCTTGCCGCACGGTGAGGAGGGAGAAGACGGCGAATATTATTACGAGCGCGGCGCGCAAGCCGAACCTGCCCGCCCCCCTCGAGAGCCTTTCGCAGAGGAGGCCCGCGCCGGCTCCCGCGAGCATGAACAGGCCGAGTAGCGGCAGATAGGTGTACCGGTCGGCGGCGGCCTGCCTGCCCACCTGTATGATGCCGAGCACCGGCGAGAGCGTAACGAGGTAGTAGAGCCAGGCGGCGAGGTACGCCCTGCTCCTGCGGGCGACGGCGAAGCAGAATACGGTTATCACGAGCACGGCCGCGAGCGAGACGATGAACCACGGGTCGGTGATGCTCTGGTGGGCGGGCAGCTTGTAGAGCGGGGCGAGCCCGGTCGGCACGACGGCCTTGTAGAGATAGAAGGCCACGGCGCGCACCGCGGTTATCACCCGCTCGTCCATGGGCACCAGGCCGAGCGCGGCCATGGCCTTGCCCCTCTGGAAGAGGATGGTGACCACCGCGGAGAAGAGGGCCAGGGCGAAGAACGGTATCTTTTCAATTACCGCTTTTTTTAAGCCCGCACCTTTGAGCCTGCCGAGCGGGTAGAGGTCGATTATGAGGAGCACCGCCGGCAGGGTCACGACCATCGGCTTGCTCATGAGCGCGAGGAGAAAAAGCAGGAGGGCCGCCGCGTAGTAGATGGGCTTTTTCCTCTCACCGGAGGCGTACCTCATGTAGGCGAGCAGGGTGAGGAAGAAGAAAAAACCGCTCAGGACGTCCTTTCTTTCGGAGATCCACGAGACCGACTCGACATGGAGCGGGTGAGTGCCGAAGAGAAGGGAGGCGGCCATGGAGGCGGCAACGGCGGCGCGCCCCCCGAGGCCCGCCCTCTCGAAGAGCTTCGACGCGAGCAGGAAGACGAGGGCGGTGTTTACGGCGTGGAAGACGACGTTCTCCGCGTGGTACCCGAGGGGTTTCAGCCCCCACAGGGAGTAATCTATCGTCAGGGAGAGCAGGGTAAGCGGGTGCCAGTTGGAGGAGACGCTCGCGGTAAAGAGCCACTTCAGGTCGAATTGGCGGATGCCCCTGTTGGCGTAAACGTAGACGTTGTCGTCCCAGTTCACGAAGCCGTTATTGAAAGAGGGCAGGAACACGACAAGGGTTATCAGCGCCGCAAGCACGGCGCCGGCGGCGAGGACGCGCCTGTCAATTGAGGGGGAGGGGTTGTTCATCTTCCGAGGGCTTGCTCCGGTTGAGGGTACATACGCCATTATCGCCCAAAAAGGCGGCAAGGTCAAAGGTTTTTCCCGTCCGCCGGCCCGTATGCACTTGTTTTATAAGCCGTTTTTTTCGGATGCGACCCCGGCTCTTTTCGTCTTGCACCGATGTGGCGGGCGCGGTCGCGTACGGTATGAACGGCGCGGTCCCCGAGAGTCTCTTCCTACAGCCCGGCCTTTCTCCTGTATACGAAGATATTGTTATTCGACTGCGGGGTAACCGTGCCGGCGGCGCCGTCCCAGTAAAACCGGGTCTCCTCGCCCGGTATCATGTCCACGACCCCGACGCGCTCGTAGAACATGGTCTGGTAGTCCCTGAACCAGTCGAATATGACGGTCTTCGATTCGGGACGCATGAGCCAGGAGACCTGAAGCTGTACGAAGACCAGGTAAAGCGGCTTCGCCTCCTCTATCTCGCGGATCATTTCCCGCTGCATCCCAAGGGCAAACCTGTGCCCCTCCATTAAAGGGTAGGTATAGATGTACCTGGTGGCGGAAAGCCTCTGCGAATAGAAGAGGATCTGCGGCTCGGAGCCCAGGATGGCTATCTTGTCGTCCTGCCCGGAGTGCTCTTTTATGTACCTCGCCACCACCTGTGATTCGGGAAAGGGATTGGCGCCGTAGATCATCCGCGACGCCTTTTCCGGGTTCGAAGGAAACAGAACGCCCCTCTGGTGATATATCGGATACGCGACCGCCAGAGCGGCCAGAACAACGATGGCTGTGCTCCTGGCGGCGGTACGCCCGGACCTCAGACAGAGGTCTCTGAGCGAGTCAGCGCCGACAGCGGCCAGCATGGCCACGGCCGGGAGCAGGAGTATGAAGTAATGGCGCCTGAAGTAGAGTCCGGGCAAGACGGCAAGGAGAGAGAATATGAAGAACAAGGTAAGGAATAGAAAGCGTTTTCTGGCCTCTTTGTACCAGAGCTGCGCCGTCAGGCCCGCTCCCGCCAGGACCCATATCGGCGATGACGCGGCCATTATGTCGAGCAAACGGGCCTTGAACATCAAAAAAGCCTTGCCGAGAGGGACGATATCCACGTATGCGCGCGCGTATGTGACGGTCGAGAACCAGAAGTCATCAAAGACGCCCGCGAGAAGGAGTATCAGGCAGGTAAATATATAGGGGAGCGCGGAACCGGCGGAAAAAACCCCGAGGCGGGCCAGGAGCGGTTTTGACCGGAAGGGCCTGCGGCGCAGGAGCGTTATGGCAAGATAGATACCTCCGAAGAATATAAAAAGCATGCCGTGCTGCTTCATCAGCATGCCGGTCCCGAGGAGGAGGCCGCTCAAGAAGACCTTCAATCCGTACCTGCCGCCGTCCTCCGGCGCGCCTGCGAGCAGGTAAGCCCCGGCGACGGCGAAGAACATGACGAAGTGCTCGGGATGGGTCATCGCCCCCAGAACGGAGCTGCTGAGTGAGAGCACGGCGAAACTGCCGGCGGCGATGACACCCGTAAAAGAGTTCAGCAGCCTCCTGCCGAGCAGGAAAAGGAGTACGCAGGTGCCGGCGTTTACGAAGATCAGGCCCGCATGGACCCCGACGTTGGTCTGCCCGAAGACCTTGAGTATCAGGGCATATACCAGGTAAAGGCCCGGCAGCCTCATGTCAACGGCATATTTGTAAGGAGGGAGACCGTGCAGGACCAGCTGGCCTATATACGCGTAAACCCCTTCGTCGCGTTCGAGGGGCAGTGAGAGCATATTGAGCCTGATGACGGCGGCAACCAGTATGATGAATAAAACGGCGCCCCATCCCCTGTAATCAAAACTTTTGTCCAAAGGCTCGACCTCTTTATGTAAGGCTTGGAAAACCCTAATGAAACATTATTTTTTACAATAGACTCCAAAATCTGTCAAGCGCCATTCCGGCCGGCCCCGGAGGGGGCCCCGGTGTAAATGATGAAAAATCATCGATGCGATGGATGCGATCGAAGGCTTCAAGCGGTTAGAGCGTTGTTTCTTAACCCGTTTTTAATTTGACATGCACGCGGTCATTTGACATAATTTTGAGGGAATCAAACCAATCAAGGGGCAGAAATCAGCGCATGCTACATGGAAAAAAGATAATAGTCGTCCTTCCCGCGTACCACGCCGAGAAGACCCTCCTGATGACCTACAATGACATACCCCATGACGTAGTGGACGACATCGTGCTCGTCGACGACTGCAGCAGCGACGGCACGGTGGAGGAGGGCAGGAGGCTGGGGATAAAGAACATCGTCGTTCACGAGAAGAACACCGGGTACGGCGGCAACCAGAAGACCTGTTACACCGAGGCGCTCCGGCTCGGGGCGGACATCGTCGTGATGGTCCACCCCGACTACCAGTACGCGCCCAAGCTGACCACGGCCATGGCCTCGATGATCGCCTCCGGCGAGTACGACGCCGTGCTCGCCTCGCGCATACTCGGCACGGGGGCCCTGAAGGGCGGCATGCCCTTCTACAAGTACATGGCGAACAGGTTCCTCACCCTGGCGGAGAACATCCTCCTCGGGGAGAAGCTCTCCGAGTACCACACCGGCTTCCGCGCCTTCAGCAGGGAGGTGCTCGAGAACATTCCGCTTCTCGAGGACTCCGACGACTTCGTCTTCGACAACCAGATGATCGCCCAGACCGCCTACTTCGGCTACAGGATAGGCGAGATAAGCTGCCCCACCAGGTACTTTACCGAGGCCTCGTCCATCAACTTCAAAAGGAGCGTCATCTACGGCTTCGGCGTGCTCGGCACCGCCATGCAGTTCTGGCTCCAGAAGAAGGGGTTCAAAAAATACGACATCTTCGACCCCGACGGCAGCAAGATAAAGCCCGGGGCCAAGGCAAGGCCGGCGGCCAGGGCCGCCCGGTCAGGCTCCGATGCCGCCGTCCGTTCCGCGCGCTCCGCGCGTGCGTCCCGTCCCGCCCGTGCGTCCCGCCCCGCCCGTGCGTCCCGCCCCGCCCGTCCGCCCCGCAAGGCCACACGTCCGGGGAAGAAAAGACCGTCCGGCAAGGCCTCCGATTAGGGAAGATTAGAAAGGCCCCTTGTGTCATAGCAGGGGGCGAAAGCGATGAGGCGACCTCTTTTTCCGGAATGACTACACCGGTCTAAAGCCCGGAGTTTCCGCGCTTCCCCTCCCTCGATGGGAGGGGATTGAGGGGAGGGAGAAGGATTCTTTTTCACCCCTACGCCGGCTAAATCTGGCTCCGCTCCGGGCGGCCATTCATCCCCGAGCTTTTAAGCTCGGGGTTTTCTGACCGATTTGATAAAAAACGGGGTTGCCTCCCGGGAACCCCGTCTGTCATAACCTGTGGAGAGTGGGCAAACGGCCGTGCCACAGGGCCGTCGGCCCGTAAGGGGCTACGGGCAGCCCGGCCCGCAGCCGCTGTGCCCGCCTGGCGAGCACCCTCCGTGGCCGCCTCCGCCGTCTCCGCCGAGGAAGAGGCCGCAGTCCGGGCACTCCACGTCCGAGGGGTGGAACTTCGAGCCGCACGCCGGGCAGAGACCGGATTCCATGCGGGCCTCTGCCTCCTTTATCTCCGGGTAGAGCTTGTGCCAGAGCTCCTCGACCTTCTGCACGGCCGTGCGCGCGATGGACTGGTGGACGAATATGCCGAAGCCGCCGCCGCATCCGCCGCCCGGCGCCTTGAGCACCTGCGCCTCTATGCCGAGGGAGCCGAGCGCGTGGACGAGCCCGGTTATCCTCTCGTAGTCGCCCTCCTCTATGCAGACGAGAGCGCCTTCACCCTGTTGCGGGGCCCTGGCGCGGGAGAACTCCTCGGGTGTTACGAGCGCCATCTCACAGGAGCGGCACTCCGTTATGTGGGCGTAGTACTCGGCGGAGCAGGCGGGGCATATCTTGACCTGTTCGTTCATTTGGTCCTCATCGTCTACGGGTTGAATATGCGCGGCGGGCGAATATAAACAGACGTTTCCTCTATGTCGAAGCCCCCGCGCGGCTGTTGCGGGGAGTTTCGGGGTTTTCGCCCCCGCCTCGAAAAGCGGCCTTGATTATACCATAAACTCGTGTTACAAATAAAGGGCTTAGCGCTGGAAAAGCGGAGACGGAGAGGTGGCCGAGCGGCTGAAGGCAGCTGCCTGCTAAGCAGTTGTAGGGATAAAACCCTACCGGGGGTTCGAATCCCCCCCTCTCCGCCAGTTTTTTGGAAAAGGCCCCGATGGGGCCTTTTTTTATTGGGGGCGGGGTAAACCAACCCATTTTCCAAAGGGGGACGGAGGGGGATTTGTTGTTGTCTTTACGAGGAGCGGTGGCGACGAGGCGGTCTCTTTTTTTGGCTCCCCTCCGGGGATAAGAGCCGCGGGGGGTCG
>JBHHYT010000099.1:0-7436 GCA_046757705.1 Thermodesulfobacteriota bacterium | reverse complement strand
ACCTTTTTTATTTACCACAGGGAGAGCTGTTCTGTCAACACAATAGAGAGGGTGTGGCTCCCCCCGGGGTTCCCTGCCCCCCATGAAGCGCGTGTGGCGCCGCGGGAGAACAAACCTTTGAATTTAACCCGGCGAACGGTTAATATACAGGGATGGGCAGAGAGCTTGTAGAAGAGGTCATGGTCCTTGCCGGGAGGGGCGTGCCCGTGCTTACGGTGAATGCGCGCCTTGCGCGCCATCTGGCGCAGGAGTACGACGCCGGGATGGCCGGGCGCGGTAGAGGCGCGTGGGCCAGCCCGCTCATCCTCCCGCTCGCCTCATGGGCCGGGCTCCTGTGGGAGGAGGGCGCGGGCGGGGCTCCTGTGCTCGACGCCACGCGCGGCAAGGCGCTCTGGGAGAGGGTCGTAAGGGCGGACGCCGGGCGCGGGGCGGAGACGCTCATGGCAGGCTCCATGGCGGAGGCCGCGTGGGCCGCGCGGACCCTTATGAAGGAGTACCTCATCCCGTGGCCCGTCGACGACATATACCTGACCGAAGAGGCACGGGCGCTGAAGAGGTGGACGAGGGCCTACGAGGCCGAGGTGAAGAGGCTCGGCTTCGTGGACGGCGCGGACCTCATGGACAGGGCCGTATCGCTGGTGGAGTCCGGCGCTGTCGTTGCGCCGGCCGAGGTCATGGTGGCGGGCTTCGACGAGATTACGCCCCGGACGTCCGTGCTCCTCCGGGCGCTCGAGAAGAAGGGCACGAAGGTCATCGCCCCCGCCACCCCCGGCCCCCCCTCCGGCCCGCCGCAGGCGGCCTCCAGCGTGCGCCTCAGGGCGTACGCGGACCCGGCCGAGGAGGTCAGGCAGGCGGCGCGCTGGGCGCGCGCCGAACTTGCCGGGGACGTTACGATAGCCATCATAGTCCCTGAGCTTGAAAGGTACAGGGCCTTGATAACAAAGGAGTTCTCCGCCGAGCTCGACCCGGCCTCGGTCCTTTCCGGGGCCTGCGTGCCGGGCGTCTTCAACGTCTCTCTCGGCACGCCACTTTCGCAGGAGCCTCTCGTCGGCTGCGCGCTCGCCCTGCTCGCGGTCGGGGAGGGAAAGATGGAGGCGGACGACCTCTTCGTGGCGCTGCGCTCGCCGTACCTCTCCGGGCCGGAGGACTCCGAGGAGGCGGCGCGGGTCGACGCTCTTTTGAGGAGGGAGAACCGCAGGGAGGCGTCCATATACGACGCGGCGCGCCGGATGGACGGGGCCACGGGTCTGAGGGGCAGGTGCGAGGCGCACATAGCGTGGCTGAAGAGGTCGCGTTCCCGCGCGCTGCCCGCCCAATGGGCGCAGGGGTTCACCGCGCTCCTCAACAGGCTCGGCTGGCTCGAGCCCGTCAGGCTCACGAGCGCCGAGTTCCAGGCGCTCAAGTCGTGGAACGGCGTCCTTGAGGAGTTCTCCACCCTCGATGAGATAACCGGCCCTGTTGCCGGGGCGGAGGCCGCCGCCCTCCTTGCAAGCCTTTGCGCCGGGACCATCCACCAGCCCGAGTCCGCCCGGTGCCGCGTTCAGGTCATGGGGCTTCTGGAGACGGCGGGGCTCTCCTTCGACCGCGTCTGGCTGATGGGCTGCCATGAGAACGCCATCCCCCCGTCGCCCTCCCCGAACCCGTTCATACCTCTGTTCATCCAGAGGGAACACGACGTCCCGCGCTCTTCGTCCGAGCGCGAGCTCGCCTTTTCGAAGAAGCTTGTCTCAAGGGTGCTCTCCAGCGCGCCCTCCGTGGTGGTGAGCTACCCGAAGAGGGCCGACGGCAGGGACCTGCTGCCGAGCCCGCTCTTCAAGGGCGCGCTGGCGGAGGAAGCGGAGCTGATAACCGTGTCGCACCGCGTCAAGGACGCCGCCAGCGCCCTTGACGCGCTCGAGGACGCGCCCCCCGACGCCCCGATACCCGTGGGCGAGCAGGAGAGGGAGTTCGTCACCGGGGGCACGGAGATAATAAAGAACCAGTCGCACTGCCCGTTCAAGGCCTTCGCCGTGCACAGGCTCTGTGCTCGCGAGCTCGACGTGCCGGAGCCGGGGCTTGCGCCCTCCAAAAGGGGCTCGCTGCTCCATACGGCGCTCAAATACTTCTGGGAGGAGGCCAGGGACTCGGCCCGGCTGCGCGAGATGGAGGAGGCCGGCGGGCTTGCCGCCTTCGCCGAAGGCATAGCCGCAAGGGCCATAGGGGAGTTGGAGCTGCCGGAGCCTTTCTCCGCGCGGTTCATGGAGATAGAGAGGGAGCGGCTCGTGAGACTGCTCATGGACTGGACCGGCAAGGAGCTTGCAAGGGACGTGGGCTTCCGCGTGAAGAAGGTGGAGGTAAAGGAGGAGGTGGACGTGGGGGGCCTGAGGCTCCGGTGGAGGATAGACAGGGTGGACGAGCTCGAGGGGGGCGGGGAGGCGATAATCGACTACAAGAGCGGGAAGGTGAGCCAGAGGGACTGGCTCACCCGCAGGCCCATGGAGCCGCAGCTGCTCATATACAGCACCTCGGGCCGCTTCGACGCCGTCTCGTTCGCCCGCATCGTCCCGGGCGAGTGCGGGTTCGTGGGGATCTCCAGGCTTTCGGGGACGCTGCCCGGTATAAAGGCCTACGAGGAGTCCAGGGATAAGTTCGAGGGAGCGGCCGACTGGGCCAGGCTCATGGAGCTCTGGAAGGAGATCGTGACAGGCCTGGCGAGCGATTTTCTCGCGGGGCGCGCCGAGGTGGACCCGTCCGCCGCGCCGGAGGTAAGGGGGGGGCCTTGCACCTACTGCGGGCTTACGCCTCTGTGCAGGGTCTCCGGGGCGGAGCTTCACGCCGCCGCAGGCGGGCAGGGTGCCGATGAGGGGAACGATGGCTGAGGTGATAGCGGATAAGAGGGAGAGGGAAGAGGCGCTCGACCCTGCGCGCTCCTTCGTGGTGCAGGCCCCCGCGGGCTCGGGCAAGACCGAGCTGCTGATGCAGAGGTATCTCGTGCTGCTCTCCATGGCCGAGAGGCCGGAGCAGATACTCGCCATCACCTTTACCCGCAAGGCCGCAGGCGAGATGCAGAACCGCGTCATTGAATCGCTCGCAAAGGCGCGCTCTGGCCACACGGCCACGGCCCCGCACGAGGTAAAGACGCTCTCTCTGGCGCGCGCCGTGCTCGAAAGGGACTCGAAGCTCTGCTGGGATATACTCGATAACCCCGGCAGGCTGAGGGTCCAGACCATCGACTCGCTCTCGGCGGAGCTTGTACGCCTGACCCCCCTGCTCTCCCGCCTCGGCAGGCAGCCGGTGATGGACGACAACCCGCAGGAGCTGTACCGCGAGGCGGCGCGCAGGACGGTGGAGATGGTGGAGCTCGAGGGCCCGGACGGCGAGGCGGTAAGAAAGGCGCTCGGCCATCTCGATAACTCCGTGAAGGCGCTCTCGGGCAGGATAGTCGACATGCTCGGCAGAAGGGACCAGTGGCACCGCCACGTCGAGCGCAAGGACGACTCTGAGCTGCGCGCCGTGCTCGAAGGCTCCCTGCGCTCTCTCGTCGAGGACGAGCTTGGCAGGATAAGGGAGGCGTTCCCCGCCGGGATGGCCGAAAGGCTGCTGCCGCTTGCGTGGTACGCCGCGGAGAACCTCAAATCCCTCGGCAAGGACTCGCCCATAACCGCCCTTGCCGGCATAGACGCCCTGCCCCCCGGGCCGGGTGCCGGGGACCTGCCCGCATGGAAGGGCGTAAGGGCGCTGCTGCTTACGAAAGAGAACCAGCCGCGCAGGCCCGGTGGCGTAAACAAGAACATCGGTTTTCCCGCCGACAGGGCCCCCGAGGCCATGGCCGCCAAGGAGGACTTCTCGGCCCTGCTCGAAGAGCTCGCCGGAGACGGCGCTGCGGTGGAGGCGCTGGCGAGGGTGGCGGTGCTGCCGGCCCCGAGGTTCGCGGACAAGGACTGGGAGATACTCGAGGCCCTGCTTCACCTGCTGCCCATAGCGCGCAGACACCTCGACGCGGTCTTCGCCGGGGCGGGGGCCGCGGACTTTCAGGCCGTCTCCATGGCCGCCCTCGATTCGCTCGGGAGCGAGCTCGACCCCACGGAGCTGATGCTCGCGCTGGATTTGAGGATACGCCACATACTCGTCGACGAGTACCAGGACACCTCTCAGGCGCAGCTCTCGCTCCTGAAGGCGCTCACGCGCGGGTGGGAGCCTGGCGACGGCAGGACGCTCTTCATCGTCGGCGACCCGATGCAGTCGATATACCTCTTCAGGGAGGCGCAGGTCGGGCTCTTCCTCGATGCGCTCAAAGAGGGCGTGGGAACGGTTAAGCTCGACTTCCTCCGGCTGTGCACGAACTTCCGTTCGGACGCGGGCATAGTCGACTGGGTCAACGGCTCCTTCTCCGGTGCCTTCCCCGCAACGGAGGAGGGCTTTACCGGCTCGATAAGGTACGCCCCGTCGGTGGCGGTCAAGGGCGGCGGCCACGGGGAGCCGGTGGTTACGCGCCTGTACAGGGGGCGCAGCGACGAGCAGGAGGCCCGGGACGTGGTCTCGGCCTTGGCCGCCCTGCCCCCCGGCGAGACGGCGGCGGTGCTCTGCAGGACGCGCCCCCATGTCCGCGCCATCGTCGAGGAGCTCAAGAGAGAGGGGATGTGCTTCAGGGCGCAGGACATAGACCCGCTTGCGGGCAGGCCCGTTATCATAGACCTCTTCAGCTTGCTGCGCGCGCTCGCCCACCCGTTCGACAGGGTGGCATGGCTGGCCTGCCTTCGGGCGCCGTGGTGCGGCCTTACGCTTGCCGACCTCCACGCCCTCTGCGCACTCGACGCCGGGAGCCCCGTTCGCGGGCTGATGGGTGACCCGGCGCGCCGCGCCCGTCTTTCCGGGGACGGCAGGAAGAGGGTCGAGAGGGTGGCCGCAGCCTTTGAGGAGGCGTTCGGCCTCTGGGGCAGGGCCCCGGCCGCCGTTGTGCTCGAAGGGCTGTGGATACGGCTCGGCGGCCCGGCCTGCGCCGGGGACGAGCGGTCGATGAGGGATGCCGAGGCGTTCTTCGGCCTCGTCGAGCCGATGGGCGCGGCCCCGGCGCAGCGGGAGATACTGAGGCTCGAGGAGAGGCTCGAGGAGCTCTACGCAGACCACGGCGGCGGGGAGGATGTGCGCATAGACGTGATGACCGTGCACAAGGCAAAGGGGCTCGAGTTCGACCACGTCATGATACCGGGGCTCGGCAAGCCCTCGCGCCCGGAGAAGAAGAAGCTCCTGCTCTGGATGGAGAGGGGGGACGGTCTCCTGCTCGCGCCCATAGCGAAGTCGACGGAGAAGGACGGCAACCCCATCTACAGCTACCTCTCGTCGGTAAACAGGCTCAAGTCCGGGTACGAGAGGACGCGTCTTTTCTACGTGGCGGCGACGCGCGCAAGGAAGAGGCTCTACCTCTTCGGGCACGTCGATTCGGATGCGGGGGAGGATGCGGATGCGGGGGAGGTAAGCGCGCCCGGGGGGACCTTCCTCTCCGACCTCGACCTGAGGGCCCAGATGCTGGTGGCCCCTGGGCAGGCAGCCGCCCCGCCGGAGGTCCCCGCCGGGGCCGGGCAGCGGCCGCGCCAGAGGTTGAAGAGGCTGCCCGTGGGGTGGCGGCCGCCGGAGCCGGAGCCCGCCGCGGGAGCTGAGCCCGCACCGGAGACGGGGGCCGGGGGGGAGCCGGAGTTCTACTGGGCTGGTTCGGTCAGGAGGCACATAGGCACCGTGGTGCACCGGTGCCTGTGCCGGATAGCGGGGGAGGGGCTCGCCGGGTGGGGGCAGGGGCGCGTCAAGGGGGCCGTGGCGCGGATGGAGGCGGAGCTGCGCACCCTCGGGCTCGGCGCTGCCGAGGCGCGCGCCGGGGCCGCCGAGGCGGTCGGCATCCTGTGCCGCGCGCTCGGCGACGAGCGTGGCAGGTGGATCCTCTTTGAACATGAGGAGTCCGCCGTCGAGATGCCTTTGACCGGCGTCGTGGGCGGGGCGATAGTCCACGCCATAATAGACAGGACCTTTGTCGAGGGGGGCGTGCGCTGGGTGGTGGACTACAAGTCGGGCACGCACGAGGGCGGCTCCGTCGAATGGTTCCTCGAGAGCGAACGCGAGAGGTACAGGCGCCAGCTCGACAGGTACGAGGCCCTCTTGAGGGCCGGGGGCGAGGTCCGCGAGATAAGGAAGGGGCTCTATTACCCGGCGCTCGGGGCGTGGATCGAGCTATAACAGGATGTTGAAAAAGTCCATCCATGGATCTTTCAACTACGGTCCGGTCGGGATGAAACCGCCCAAATTTCACGAATTGCCCGACTTTCCAGTCTCGCAATTGGCAATCCGTCCATGGATCGCTTCAGCAGGTTTTTTTCAACAACCTGCTGAGGCGCGGATTTCTTGCGTACCTGTCTGTGTGAACTTCTGGCTTTCAAGCACGGGGATGTTGCCGGGACGGACTATTCGACGACGGCGAAGGCCGCCGCGAACTCGTCCGCATAGGAGATGCTCAACGATATCCGTCTGCCTTTGAGGAGGGCCTCCGTCACCCGGTGGAGCTTGACGCGGGGCCTGCCCCCGTCCGTTACCACCTCTATCTCCTTCCAGGAGGCCCCCTGCCCCCATCCGGCGCCGAGCGCCTTCATCACCGCCTCCTTGGCGGCGAACCTGCCCGCAAGGTGCCTCCACGGCCGCCTCCTGGCGGATGCGCAGGCGCGTTCGTTCGTGGTAAATACCCTGTCGAGAAAGGACTCGTTCCCCGAGAGCCTGCGTATCCGCGATATGGATACGATGTCTATGCCGCTTGAGAGAGGTGCCATATGGATCTTGTCGGAAGGTGCGTAAGGGGTGCGTCAGGAGAAAGGGCCTCCCCCAGCCCCAACCCGGGCAGGGGCGCGGCGGGCCCGGGCGGTTATCTTCTATAAGGCAGGGCCGTCCTGCCCGTTCTCACGGAACTTGTCATCGAGCAGGTTGGACTTTAAGGCGGTTTCCTGCCCCTTCTTTCCCTCGAACTTGTCGAGGAGCTTCGCCATGTACTTGGCGCGTTCCTTCGACTCCTTCATGTTGAGGCTGATGTTGATCTCTTCGTATTCGGGATTGTAGGTACGGGAAGCCTTCAACGCCAGGTGGTTGGATACGGGCGTAAGCGCCGTAAAGACTACGAAAACAATAAACGGGTCCATTAGCGGCCTCCTGTGTTTATTCCGCGGCCATTTTAAACCATTCCAGCCGTGATGTCAAAACGTTATTCCGGCGGATGGACGGCGGCAGAAAACGCGCTATAGATACATTATATCTGATTGTTCGCCCAGCGGGCCGGGAGGCTTCAATTATTTTTTGTCCTCGCCGGCGGGGGCTCCGAGATGTGGTTATCTTTCAAAGGCCAGGGGGTCGCGGAATTTTCCGCAACCCCTTGATTTATAAAATCGGCCAGAAAACCCCGAGCTTAAAAGCTCGGGGTTTTCTGG